>DASWKU010000119.1:0-1677 GCA_036396455.1 Flavobacteriaceae bacterium | reverse complement strand
TTGTGCTGAAAACTTAAAGCAAGCTGCCAGTCACCATAGTTGGCAGTTTTCAAAGTTTGCTAAATCCATATTGGAAGTGATTGACAGTAATTAGTATATAGAACTCGTTTACATAGCATCTGAAAATCTATTTCCTCCGTTCCAGATTGGCAGGGTTTCTACATATTAAACACCCCGATAAATAGGTGATTGAAAGTTCGTAAACGCCATTGGTCCTTCCTATATTCGACGTATTCATATCATACGAAAAACCAAAACGCAATTGCTCAAATTCCAAGCCCACAAAGGCATTTATGGAAGTAAGCAAATCATTGTTTGCATTGTTTTTTGCTGGATTGGTAACCGCCATGGCACCGAGCATTAGTTTTTCAAGTTTTATGGTGGTGCCTATGTCAAACCTGTTAAAACCGCCTTGTTGCATATAATTGGCGGAAATAATCATGTCGTTATAATCAAAATAAGGAAACTTATAATTGCCGTGCAGGGAATAAAAAATATCCAGTGGCACATGGCCATTATCCAAAAAGGAAATATTTGGCCTATTCAAATGCTTAATGGAAGCACCCAGCCATAAATCGGTATCGTTTCGTGTGTTCTTTTTATCAAAGACAAATCCAGTACCAAAATCTATAAAAGCGATATTGTCATTGGCATTCAAAGCATAGGGGTCTGACGAATTCGGATTGATCGTTCCGGAATTAATATTAATTTGATCTGCCAATAATAAGTTTCTAAAATTAAAAGACTTTGTTCCAAAACCAACCTCTATAGCTGGCCTGAAAAACCAATCGTTGGATAGCTCTATATGATACGCAAAGTTAATGTTGCCCTGCAGGTGGTTGTAATTGGTATTGTTTTCATGTTGGTTTAAAATACTGAAACCGATACCTCCCACATTCTCAATCCAAGAATTAAAAAAGGCATACTCCGTATCTACCCTTAGATCCAAACTGGGCCATTGTGTTCTATGCATCAGTCCTAAATAAGAAGCGTCTTCAAAGCCTGAAAACCCAGGGTTTAAGGTTTCGGGAACTAAAAAATATTGTGAAAAAACAGGATCCTGTGCATTTGCTTTTGAGCAAAAACAAGCTATGGCAATGAGTGTTAGTAATTTAAATTTCATCTATAGTATATCCTGTTTTTATTTAATTAAAACCAATTCGCCTTCTCTTGTAATCGTGTGGTTATAAAAGGTTTTGGCAGTAAGTTTATAATAGTAGTTGCCATTTTCACTAGCAATCCCTTTTATTTTTCCGTCCCAACCTCTTATATTTTCACCTGTTTCAGCATAGATGATACCACCCCATGTATCGTAAATATGAAGTGTCATGTTATTTAATCCAATAAAAACAGGAGCGAAGTAATCGTTTAAGCCGTCTTTGTTTGGGGTGAACGCATTCGGCATGATAATACTGTATCCTTTTTCAATCACTAAGGTGATTTCGCTAGAATATTCACACCCGAATGGATAGGTAACGGTCTGTTTTATGGTGTACGTACCTTCTTTAACATATATGTGTTCTGGATTTTCCTCATTTGAAAAATTGCCATCTCCAAAGTCCCATGAGATATTGGTAAAATCGCCAATAGATCCATTAGTGAATGTAATAGGGTCGTAAATGGAATACAAATTGTAAACACTAAAGCCGAAGGAATCTGTAGTGAAACGCGCGTCAT
>DASWKU010000118.1:0-4193 GCA_036396455.1 Flavobacteriaceae bacterium | reverse complement strand
TTACTTTTTCGGCAAATGTGCCTTTGGGTGAACAAGTGTTGAGCATTTACAAAATAGGTTATGTCGCAAAGCGGTATCCTATAGTTGTCAACCAAGGAAAAACCGTAAACATTCAAGACATGACATTGGATATTGATGTGTCCACTGCTTCCGATTTGTTCACCATTACACTCTCTGATGACGAATTGAATGATGACACGGGGGGCGCAGATAATATCTCTGGTTTATTGTCCTCTTCTAAAGATGTCTTTCAACGTACTGCGGCATTTGAATTTAGCTCTTCTTTTTTTAAGGTAAGAGGGTTAGATTCCGATAATGGTACTGTTTTAATCAACGGTATTGAGATGAATAAGCTCTATAACGGTAGGCCTCAATGGAGCAATTGGGGAGGCCTGAACGATGTGGTCAGAAATCAAGAACTCACTACGGGATTGTCACCATCCAATTATACTTTTGGAGGGATTTTGGGAACCACTAATATCAACACAAGGGCTTCTTCTTATAGAGAAGGCGGCCAATTAACCTATTCATCCTCAAACCGAAGCTATACCAATCGTTTAATGGCAAGTTATGCATCTGGTTTGATTGAAGATGGTTGGGCCTTTACGGTTATGGTTGCAAGACTTTGGGGCAATGAGGGCTACCAAGACGCCACATTTTATGATGCCAATTCAATTTTTGCCTCAGTAGAGAAAAAAATAAACGACACGCATAGCATTAATTTCACCTCTGTTTATGCCCCTAACCAAAGAGGAAAATCGTCACCAAATACCCAAGAAGTTTATGATTTAAAAGGTATAAAATACAATGAATATTGGGGTTGGCAAGAAGGCAAAAAAAGAAACTCTCGCATTAAAGAAGTTATTGAGCCTATATTGATGTTGAACCACTATTGGGATATGTCACCAAAAACAAATCTCACCACAAATATTGCCTACCAATTTGGAAGTGTTGGAAATAGCCGTTTGGACTATAATGGTCAACGTTTAAATGATGATGGCATTCCTGTTGGGGGAGGTTCAAATCCCAGTCCGTCCTATTATCAAAAATTACCTAGCTTTTGGTTGACTCCCGCCGCTGGACCCAATTATGAACAGGCCTATTTAAATGAGCAAGAGTTTTTAAATGACGGACAAATAGATTGGAACAGCTTGTATCAAACCAATCTGGAAAACGTAGGCAATTATTCAACATATATCTTATATGAAGATAGAAATGACGATAAACAATTTACTGCAAACTCTATTTTAACCACATATTTAACCGATAATATCACTTTAAATGGTCGTGTTAATTACAGCAATTTAAAATCTGAAAACTTTGCTGAAATAATAGATTTATTGGGAGGCAATGGGTACTTAAATGTGGATTCGTTTGACGGTTTTCAGTTTGATATGCAAAACCCAAATAGAATTGCTTTAGAAGGGGATAGATTTAGGTACAATTATAATCTTTATTCCGATGTCCTTTCAGGTTTTGTTCAAGCCCAGTTTAAGTATAATAAAGTGGACTTCCATCTTTCTGCAAGTGCCACAAACACGCAATACCAAAGAGAGGGACTTTACCAAAATGGAGCTTACCCAGATAATTCATTGGGCAAGGGGGAAAAATTAACCTTTAATGGGTTTGGAGGTAAAGGAGGATTTACTTATAAAATATCGGGAAAACATCTTGTAGATGTCAATGCGGGCTATATCACGAGGGCGCCTTCATTAAGAAACACGTATTCCAATTCCAGAGAAAATCAAAACACTGTAAATGGTATCACTGAAGAAAAAATTAGTTCAACTGATGTCAGTTATATTTTCCGTTCACCAATTGTCAAGGCAAAACTTACCGGTTATTATACCAAAATAGAAGACGCCAATGAAATTTCTTATTACTATGCTGATGGTGTAGGTGGCGACAACACAGCTTTTGTTCAAGAAATTTTACAGGGTATAGACAAGCAACATATAGGGGCAGAGTTTGGAATTGAAGCTCAGGTAACACCTACCATTAAACTAAAAGGTGTTGCCGCGTTGGGGCAATATACTTATGTCAACAATCCAAATTTATATCTCACCTCATCAGATTTTGAAACAGGTAGACAGGATTTTGGTAAAGCCAGTTTAAAAGATTACAAACTTGCAGGTGGCCCACAAACGGCGCTTTCTGCTGGCTTTGAATATCGCGACCCAGACTATTGGTGGGTTGGGGCAACAGCCAACTTTTTCGACAATACTTATGTGGATATAAGTCCATTGACAAGAACCAAAAACTTTTACCAAGACTCCGATGGATTGCCTTTTAATGATTATGACGAAACCGTCGCCAGACAATTATTAAGACAAGAAAAGTTTGACAATTATATGACTGTCAATCTTGTAGGAGGTAAATCATGGAAAATTGACGATTATTTCGTAGGCTTCTTTGCAAGTGTTAACAATCTATTGGATGAAGTATATAAAACTGGTGGTTTTGAGCAGGGCAGAAATGCCAACTACAGACAATTAAGGGATGATACCAGTAATGACACCCCTGTGTTTGGTTCTAAATATTGGTATGGCCGAGGCACTTCCTATTTTGTAAATGTTTATTTTAGATTTTAAAAAATTATTATGAAAACTATAGTATCAAAAATTATGAAAACAAATAGAATTTTAAATATCATGTCCGTTCTCCTTTTGGGCATGTTGTTGTCTTGTGTGCAAGATGACGATTATAACATCCCAACCTTGGACATTGTAGAACCAACCATTCAAGCAAATACCACAATTAGCATTGTTAAAAGCATGTATGCTGGAAGTTTTGTAGATTTTTCCAAAGCCGGCAACGAAGGTGAATTGATTGTTGAAGGCTATGTCGTATCCAACGATGAATCTGGAAATTTCTATAAGGTTTTGGTCATCCAGGATGCACCGGAAAACCCAACAGCCGCAATCCAATTGGATGTTGATCTTACTTCATTATATTCAAAATATAAACCAGGGAGAAAAATATTTGTAAAATTGAACGGTCTGGGAATGGACAATTTAAATGGTGTGTTGCATATTGGCAGTATTGAAGGCTCTTCTGTTGGCAGAATATCTGCTACAAATTATGAGGATTACATCATTCGCTCTTCAGAAGTTGCAACCATTGTTCCAAAAGTAATAACCCCGGAGGAGTATAGTGATGATTATCTAAACATGCTCGTTCAAATTGATGATATGCAATTAAACTTGCCAGAAGTAGGAATGCCATATGCAAATGCTGACGATACGTTTACTGTAAACAGATTGCTTAAAAACTGTAATGACGATTCTTTTACCATAATTAGGAATAGTGGATTTGCATCATTTAAAAATGAATTGTTTCCAACAGGATCGGGATCAATAGTGGCCATTTTTAGTAAATATAATTCAGATTACCAATTGTTTATTAGAGATACTGTTGATATTGACTTTGAAGGTGAGCGTTGTGACCCACCGATTTTGGAGTGCACGGGGACCTCAGGCGGAAACGATGTTATTTTTGATGAGGATTTTGAAGGTACTTCATTGACCACTTTAACATCGGAAGGATGGATAAACATCAACGTCAATAATGGAACTTATAAATATTCATTAAGAACATTTAATAACAACAGCTACATGCAGGTTTCCGCTTTCAATTCAGGTGAAAATCCTTATGAAGTTTGGTTAATTACCCCCGCAATTGATTTGGATAATTCATCAAATGAACAATTAACTTTCAAAACCAATGTAGGTTATTACAATGGAGATGCTTTAAGTGTATTTGTTTCCAATGATTTTACAGGAAATGCCGCCGATATTTCAAGTGCAACATGGTACGCTGTTGATGCTACTTTGCCTCAAGGTCCAACTTCAGGCTATGGTAGTACATTCACTGACTCAGGAGCAATCAATATGTCCTGTTTGGATGGAAACGTGTATGTAGCCTTTAAATATTTAGGTTCCACTACCGGTGTCACCACTACCTTTCAGGTGGATGACGTAAAAGTGACCGGAAATTTGTAATATCTTGTTGAATAAAATAAAAAAAGACCTCGAATTGGGGTCTTTTTTTATGGCGTTTTTTGTAGTGTTATATACACCGGAAAATGGTCGCTAAATCCGCCCATATATTTCTTGCCTACATAAGTTCTAAAAGGTTGACCTTTAAATTTTCCATGAAATTGGGTGACAAACTTATCATCAAAAATATTGGCA
>DASWKU010000117.1:0-7539 GCA_036396455.1 Flavobacteriaceae bacterium | reverse complement strand
CAGATTATCAAGACGCTACACCCGAGGCAGTCCCGATCCCGATAGCTATCGGGACTATCGGGACATCGGGGAATTATTTAGATTAATTTTTTATCGTATTCGCAATACTACCAATAAGTGCTTAACAATCCTGTTGGCATTCAAAAATCATTAGGAAGTTTATGTTTTCTGTTTTTTCTTTTTCGCTGCAGGGAACAATACATTGTTTAAAATCAATCGATAGCCTGGTGAAGTTGGATGCAGATCGAGCTCTGTTTTTGGGTCTCCAACTCTATGGGTGTAATCTTCGGGGTCATGCCCACCGTAAAAGGTAAAAAAACCTTTGCCATTTATACCATGTATATATCGGGCTTCGCCATTGGTTTTGTTCTCTCCCAAAATTAGTACGTTCGATTTGATCTCTTCTCGGGTAAATGCGGTGGTCTGTCCCATAAATCCTTTAACCAATGCCGTATGGTTTTGACATAACATGGTTGGAATGGGATCCCATTTAGCCGAAAACTCCATGAGTGTAAAGTAATCGGTCAGCGATGGGATTTGCCGTTTTGGGGTCATGTCTATGGAAGAAAATTCATAAATATTTGGATTTCGTTCCAATATAAAATTCTTGAAGGCAAACGTTTTACTGTAATCAATTTTATTCTGGTAACCTGGATCACTGCCATCACCGTCAAACATGGGTTCACAAATGTCCACGCCTTCTGCTGAAAGGGCAATATCAAAACTATCGGTCGCACTGCACATGGCAAACATAAAACCGCCACCCATGACATATTCTTTGATTTTTTTTGCTACAGCCAATTTTTCTTCCGAAACCTTGCTGTAACCTAGTTTGGCCGCCAAGGCCTCTGCTTCTTTTTTCTCTTCCATGTACCAAGCCGCTGATCTATATGTCCTGTAAAATTTCCCATACTGACCTGTAAAATCCTCATGGTGCAAATGCAACCAATCATAAAGCAAAAGTGCCTCATCCAAAACTTCCTCATCATATAGGGTTTCATACGGAATTTCGGCATAGGTCAACACCATCGTGACGGCATCGTCCCAAGGTTGCATCCCGTAAGGTGTATATACTGCAATTTTTGGGGCTTTCTCAAGTATTACGGCCTCCATGTTTTGTGAAGGGCTACTAATAAATTCCAAAATTTCTTCGGCTTTTGAATTTGAAATCACCTCAAATGAAACCCCTCTGATCTGGCACTCCCGTTGTATCTCTTCTGAATCAGGTAATAAAAATGAACCTCCTCTATAATTGAGCAACCATTTTACCTTGAGTTGTTTTTCGAGCGTCCAATAGGTAATTCCGTAAGCCTTTAAATGGTTTTTCTGTCCTTCGGCATCCATAGGTATTAAAATGTAGGATGCAAAAACATTTGCTGAAATGAATAGGAAACAAATTAGGGCTATGATCTTTTTCATAGACGAAAGATACTTAAAAAAATTGTGGATGGTATTGTTTTAAGTGAAATTTAGGATTATCCCTTTATGCTTTAATCTTCATTTCCTTGCCTGACAATAATTCTGCCAAAAACTTCGTACTTGGAAATTGTTCCAAAATAATTTTAATGAAAACTGTAATGGGTATGGCCATGATCAAACCTGGAATTCCCCAAAGAAACCCCCAAAACATTAGCATTACCAATACCGCAATAATATTTATGGAGAATGATTTCCCCATAAAAATAGGTTCCAAAATTGCCCCAAAAAGAACCTGGACACTCGTTATGGCAACTATAAAAAAGAATAAAGTACTAGTTGGGTCGAGCTCAACAAAGGCAAAAATTGAAAGGGATATGACGGCAATAAACGAACCTACCATTTGAACAAAATTGATGATGAATGCAAATAGCCCCCAAAATATAGGGAAGCTCACATCAAAAAATAAACATGCAAGTCCGGTACCAATACCTGTAAGCAAACTGACAAAAAATTTCACCTTAATAAAAGTAATCAAGTCTTTTTCTATTTTCATAAAGGTTTTTATAGAGGCATGCTTTTGTTTTAGAATGGTATTGTTCAATACCTTTTGCACATTGATGGATTCCGCCAACCACAAAATCACAAAAAAAGCAGTCATTAAAATGGCTGTTAGAAATTTCCTTAAAAAGTCAAAAGTTGATCCAATGTTATCCTTTTGAAAAAATTGGGACAATACGCTTTTGTCCTTTTGAAATTCAATACCAAAATTATCTTCCAAATAAACCTTAAGACCATCAAACTTTTGCTGTCCTTTATCATAAAAAACTGTATTGGAAGACATAATTTCCTTACTTGACAATTGAATAAGTTCTACCCCAATTTTCAATCCACCAACAATCAATAATACAACGATCAAGATACTTACAAATTTTGGCATCCGACGTTTTCCCAACCAACGCATTAATGGCAAAAACAATAGGGCAATAAACATTGAAAATACCAAAGGAACCATAATAAATGATAAAATCTTTAACAGATAAAATACCAGAGGTACAACAATGATGAGCAATAAAATATTGGTGGTTCGTCTTTCGTTCAACATAAGGTTAATCTCTTTTAAATGGAAACCAAAGTTATGGCAAAAAGTATGGACTGAACTGTTAAAATTGTTTTAAGATTTAATTAAAACGGTACATCATTGTCATCAGGGGCATCAAATGCATCGGATGCTGAAGGGAAATTATCCGGTTTAAAAGTATCATCGTTGGCTGCCGCATTCATTTTGGAGTGGAATTCATTTCCGAACGGTGTGTCAAAGTCATCCAAGTTATCAAACTTACCTAGATGGCCAATGAATTTTAACCGGATGCTATCCAGGCCACCATTACGGTGTTTTGCCACAATAAACTCGGCTTGACCTTCTGTTGGCGAGCGGTCCTCGTCGTCCCATTCTTCAATTTTGTAGTATTCAGGACGGTAAATAAAGCTTACAATATCGGCATCCTGCTCAATGGCTCCAGATTCACGAAGGTCAGATAATAATGGTCGCTTACTTCCACCACGGGTTTCAACGGCACGGGATAATTGGGATAAAGCAATAACCGGAATGCTCAATTCTTTTGCCAAGGCTTTAAGGTTACGCGATATGGTAGAAATTTCCTGTTCGCGGTTTCCACTTCCTTTTTGTCCCCCACCTGCTGTCATCAATTGCAAATAATCAATCACGATCAGTTTGATGCCATATTGTGAAGACAATCGTCTTGCTTTTGCACGTAAATCAAAAATTGAAAGTGATGGTGTATCGTCAATGAACAATGGTGCTTTCTCCAATGTCTTTACCTTAACGTTGAGCATTTCCCACTCATGTTTTTCAAGTCTTCCGGTCCTTAATTTTTCTGAAGACAAACCTGTTTCACTGGAAATCAAACGGGTAATCAATTGTACAGATGACATTTCCAAAGAGAAAAACGCCACTGGGATATTTTGGTTAACGGCAATGTTTCTGGCCATCGACAGGGTCAAGGCCGTTTTACCCATCCCCGGACGGGCCGCCACAATAATCAAATCGCTCTCTTGCCAACCCGATGTCAATCTATCCAATTTTGTAAAACCAGAAGGTATTCCGCTCAATCCTTCTTTATTGGAAATGTCCTCAATTTTCTTTTTGGCCTGAATCACCAAACTTTGAGCGGTTTCGGTTGATTTTTTAATATTGCCTTGGGTGACTTCATATAGTTTGGCCTCGGCCTCATCCAACAGATCAAAAACGTCCTTGGTTTCATCATAAGAATTTTCAATGATTTCGTTTGAAATTTTAATCAAACTACGTTGAATGAATTTTTGCAAAATAATACGCGCATGAAACTCAATGTGGGCCGAAGAAGAGACTCTTTGTGTCAACGAAATGAGGTAAAAATCGCCTCCAACGATTTCAAGTTTCCTATCTTTTTTAAGTTGGCTGGAAACCGTTAATAAGTCAACGGGTTCACTGTTTTCGAATAATTTGAAAATGGCTTCAAAAATATATTTATGGGCATCTTTATAAAAAGCGTCAGGGCTTAAAATATCGATAACCTCGTCAACTCCTTTTTTGTCAATCATCATTGCGCCCAACACAACTTCTTCTAAATCAATAGCTTGAGGAGGTATTTTTCCTTTTTCAAGACTAATTATCGTACTTTTATCGACTTTATAACCTTGTATTTGGTTGGGTTGTTTCATTGTTGCGAATGTAAAAAAATTGCAAAGAAAAGTTACGGTTTTAAAAATTTCAATCTTAACAAGTCTTCAACAATTTAACTGTTAATAACTTGAATATATTGTTAATAGTGAGAAAAAAAACCGCGGTTGGTCTCTTTGGTTTTTTTTAAGACTTGATTCCAATAGGATTACCCCTTGAAGACCCCCATGTGGGCATATTTATCCATCCGTTGATTTACCAAATCGGTTGGTGATAAGTTTTTTAATTCATCATAACTTTTAATTATGGCATCCCTAACGGCAATAAATGTTGCTTCCCTGTCAGAATGT
The DNA here is from genome assembly GCA_036396455.1 of Flavobacteriaceae bacterium. Taxonomy (GTDB): domain Bacteria; phylum Bacteroidota; class Bacteroidia; order Flavobacteriales; family Flavobacteriaceae; genus Geojedonia. Next base: position 3,090 of record DASWKU010000117.1, on the reverse strand, counting down.
GCACCGCCAATGGGTTCCTTAATCACACCATCAACCAATTTCAATTTTGCCATATCAATAGATGTTAATTTCAAGGCTTCGGCAGCACGTTCCTTGTACTCCCAACTTCTCCACAAAATGGATGAACACGATTCTGGGGAAATAACAGAATACCAAGTGTTTTCCAGCATCAATACCCGGTCTCCAACACCTATTCCCAACGCACCACCAGAGGCCCCTTCACCAATGATCACACAAATAATTGGAACTTTCAAACGTATCATTTCCAAAATATTACGGGCAATGGCTTCGCCCTGTCCACGCTCCTCGGCCTCCAGACCCGGATAGGCTCCTGGAGTATCGATTAAGGTCAAAACCGGAATGTTGAATTTTTCGGCCGATTTCATCAATCTCAAGGCTTTTCTATAGCCTTCAGGATTGGACATCCCAAAATTTCGGTACTGTCTTGTTTTGGTATTATAGCCTTTTTGTTGACCAATGACCATATAACTTTGGTCACCAATTTTGCCCAAGCCGCCAATCATGGCCTTGTCGTCTTTAACGTTTCTGTCACCGTGAAGTTCTAAAAATGTATCACCGAAAAGTGCTCTAACATGGTCTAAAGTATATGGTCTGTTCGGGTGCCTTGAAAGTTGGACTCGCTGCCAAGGGCTAAGGTTTTTGTAGATGCCTTTTTTGGTTTCAATCAGTTTTTTTTCAATTTTCTTACAGGTTTCAGTTACATCAACATCACTTTCCTGACCTATCACCTGACATTTTTCTAATTGTTCCTGGAGTTCTTTAATGGGAAGTTCAAAATCTAAATATTCCATTTAAACTTAATTTTAGTTAGCGCACAAACCTACGTAAATTTTTCATTTTATATGCCAAAAAACACGAAATGAAAATTTTTGATGCGGTAAATCAAATTTAAGGATTATCACCGAAACCATAAAAATTTTGGATTGGTTTGTTTTACACAAGGAATTTCTTTTGCCGTCTTTTATAGTTCTTTAAAATTCCGTCCATTAAAAGGGTGGATATAATTAAAACAGCCCCTAAATAGAAGTTTGGACTCATGATTTCGGTTTCAGGAAATAGAATAAGGGCCAGAATAATCCCATAAACCGGTTCTAAATTATAGGACAAAACTACAGTATAAGGGCTTAAATGTTTCATCACATTAACAGCTCCAATAAAAGCATAAGCCGTACAAATGCTTGCCAGAATGAAGATATAAATCCAGTCAGAAAGTGATAAGTCAAAAAATGAGGCATCAAAACCACCTTTAAAAATCAACAGAAATAGGCTAATAAAAACAATGCCTCCGATAAATTCATAAAATGAAATCACCGAAGCCCGATACGATTTGACAAACTTTCCGTTCAAAACCGCAAATATGGTTGAAAATATGGCACATGAAATCCCTAGAATGATTCCATTAAGATATCTCATTTCACTTTGAGTGATAAGAAACACACCTAGAACGACCATGATTCCAAATACAATCTCGTACCAAACAATTCGCCTTTTAAAAATTAAAGGCTCGATAAATGAGGCAAAAAATGCACCCGTTGAGAACATGGCCAAGGTGATGGAAACGTTGGATTGGTTGATGGCTTCAAAAAAAGTGATCCAGTGCAGTGCAATGATAATTCCAGCAACAAAAAACTTGACTTTCGCTCTATTGTCAACATGAATTTTTATTTTGATCATTGTAATATACAGCAACATTATAATGGCCGCAATGAGCATTCGAAACCACACCAGTGGTATTGAGCCAATGGAGATGAGTTCACCCAAAATAGCTGTAAATCCAGCAATGAACACCAAAAAATGAAGCTGTAAATAGTGTTTTAGTTTAGCGTTTGGCATTGTAAAGCAGATATATGGCTAAAATACCAAAAACAACATTAGGAAACCATACGGCAATCAATGGCGGAAAATCAGATTGTTCGGCCATGACCCCAAACACCTTGTCAAAAAACACATAGATCATGGCAATAGTTATCCCAAAAGCAAGATTGACACCCATCCCACCACGTCGTTTAATGGAAGATACCGCAACAGCAATAATGGTGAGTATAAAGACCGAAACCGGCAAGCTCCACTTTTTGTATTTTACAACTTCGTACCTTCCAATATTTGATGACCCTCGTTTTTTTTCCTTTTCAATGAAACTATCAAGTTCGCCATACTGAAGCGTTTCGGCAATATATTCAACAGGGGTCAGGTCATCCAAATCAAAAGTGAACAGCGTGTCCTTTCTACGGGAAGTTTCAATAACATCGTCGTTCTCACCAATGGTTCTTTTTACATAATTTATCAATCGATAGGAAGAATCGGCATCCATGTATTTAATATTGTTGGCAGAAAGCTTATATTTAAGCACATTGTCTTCAAAATGCTCAAGCGTAAAATAGTTTCCACTTTTATTTTTAACATCAAAATTACTGACATAGATATAATCATTGTCATTGATTTGCCTGAAGACGTTGGCGGATTGCAAAACCTCCTTTTTATTGCTCAAATATTTGTATACAAATTGATTATACCCTTTACTGGCAATTGGGGTTAAGTACAAACCAAGAACCAATGCCACTATTGCGATAACAGTTGCACCTATCATATAAGGTCTTAAAAACCTTGAGAAAGAAACTCCAGAACTTAAAAACGCAACGATTTCCGTATTGTTTGCCAATTTGGATGTAAACCAAATTACTGATAAGAATAAAAAGATGGGAAATAAAAGGTTGGCAAAATAAATGGTAAAATCCAAATAGTACATTGCAACGGCAGAAAATGGAACTTGCTTTTCCAGGATCTTTCCAATCTTTTCAGCGAGATTTACCGTAATACCAATAGGAATAAACAGCAAAAGCATCATTAAAAATGTGAATATATAACGCTTGAGTATGTACCAATCCAGTATCTTCAATCTAATAGCTTTTTAATATTTATCCTTAAGTGCATGACAAAAATTCAATTTCAATAACTCCTCGCTTTGTTGCCCCGGCCCTAAAGGGTGCAAATCGAGGAAAATCAGGCTCCCTTTAGGGTTGGGGTCATACTGATTTTCCGATTAAATTGTTCTAAAAACAATTTTTTGTC
>DASWKU010000116.1:0-1682 GCA_036396455.1 Flavobacteriaceae bacterium | reverse complement strand
GGTCAATATTTTTTTGTCCAAACCCCTCTTTTCAACACCATCACTATAGGTATTATTTATATTTACTAATCTAAAGGCCAGCAAGCGCAATGGGCCATATCCGGTGTTATTATTGGTAACTTTTAAATATGTGGGCAGTTGAAACAAATCCCATAGTTAAAAATGTAATTATTTTAAAAAAAAATGCGTATTTCATCGGTTATTTGGGTATTTCATCCTATATTCGCAGTGTTATATCCGAAACTAAACGATAACTTATCTATGCAGAGATTCAAAATCTTGGGAAAATCAATACTTTTAGGTTTTCCACTTTTTTTGTTCACATCTATTCTTGGGACCGGTGCGACAATTTCAACCAATAGGATTGATAAACCTTTGGTCGACAGGAAAGAGATGAAATTATATAGAGTGCATCAACAAAAGTTGAAAGATGCCCTTAGTGCTTATTTTGAAAAGGCAATAGCTTCAGGGGACATTGTGGGCGCGGGAGTTAGCATTGTAAGGGGAGATTCTATCGTAATATCAGATGGATTTGGCAAACGGAATATTAATTATAATGATGGGGTTGATGGGGAAACCATATTTCGCCTCGGATCCCTATCAAAAGGGTTTGCGGGAGTTTTGGCTGCCGATTTAAGGCGTGAAGGCAAATTGGATTGGTCAGATAAGGTCAGTGACTGTATTCCCGAATTTCAGTTGGGAGACCGTAATAATACCGATCACATAACCCTGGCCAATATTTTATCGCATACTTCAGGGGCACCTTACCACAGTTATACCAATCTTGTTGAGGCCGGATTGCCATTGACGGAAATTGTCAGCCGCTTTAAAGCATTGACACCAATAAGTAAACCAGGCTTGACATATAGCTATCAGAATGCCATGTTTGCCCTTTGTGGTGAGATGATGCATAAAGCAACCGGGCATGATATTACGACATTATTGAACGATAAGTTTTTTAAACCGTTGAAAATGGATCATATATCAATGGATTATGAAACGCTGGAACACGCAGAAAATGTTGCGATACCACATTCAAAAAGACGCAGTGGCTGGAAGACCTTGAAACTCACAGATCATTTTTACAATGCTGTTGCGGCTGGAGGTATCAACGCCAGTGCACTTGATATGGCCAAATGGATGAAGTTACTGCTGGGGCATCATCCAGAGATTATGGATAAGTCTGCTTTACGAGAAGCTTTTAACCCATTTATAGAAATTAAAGGCAACAACAAATATTACCAGCGTTGGCCGGGACATGTAAGGTCTTACTACGGTTTCGGGTGGAGGGTCCATAAATTTGTGGACAAAGACACCAATGAAGAAAAATCCATCTTACATCATGGGGGAAGCGTTAACAATTACAGAAATGAAATAGCGGTCTATCCTGAAGACGACCTGGGTATCTGCGTTCTTTTGAGCAGTAATTCCAAACTGGCAAAAACAGTGATTCCTGATCTGTACAAGATTGTAAATGAGGTGTTTGACGAGACCAATTCAAAAAATGCCCCTGACGATGGCACCTATGTCACTTCGACATTTTAAGTAGTCGTCCCTTAAAAACTAGTTAAAATATTGATTATTAACAATTTAAACTGATATTTTCTTGTTTAAATCTACAAGATTTCGTATTTTCATAACGTAAATCTTGCAATTTAAATTTATGTTAGCCAAGCCAAAAA
>DASWKU010000115.1:0-9785 GCA_036396455.1 Flavobacteriaceae bacterium | reverse complement strand
TCCAGAATTTCTGTTTTCCAAGTTTTTGATAGTTCCTTTGTCTTTAAAAATTCCACTTCGGTTTGATTGGTTTGATTGGCTACGTTTTTGGCTATGGTTTGCTGCGTTGGTTAAGCACTAAATTTAGTAAATACAAACCGAATGGAAAATCCGCGAGGATTTTCGGGAGAAACCCAGCCTATCACAAATGTGCTGTTAGCGGTTCGTTGTTTATTTCAGTTTTTTTATTGCGTTACTTTCGAGTAAAGATTTCATTTGAGTAATCGCAACTCTATTGAGTTGTGCCAGTCTTTCACTTTGTGTCAAACCTTGTCGGATAAGTAAAGCATTTATACTTTCCATATTACTCAACACGACCAATTGTTCCATTGTAGCATAATCTCTGATGTTTCCGTCTTTGTCTGGATTGCTGTCCCGCCATTCTTTTGCTGTAATTCCGAAAAGAGCAACATTGAGCAAATCGGCTTCGTTGGCATACACAAAACTTGCCTGTTGTTTTGTGATTTCTTTCGGTATCAGGTTTTCTTTGATTGCGTCTGTGTGAATGTGGTAGTTGACTTTGGCTAATGTCCGTTGTAAATTCCATTCCAATTTCAGACGGTTGTTTTCATCGTCTTTCAGACGTTGAAACTCGTTGATTAGATAAATTTGAAATTCCGGGCTTAGCCACATTGCGAAGTGAAATGCAATATCTTTGTGAGCATAAGTGCCACCGTAACGACCTGCTTTTACAATCAGTCCGATTGCTTTTGTTCTGTCAATCCATTGTCCTACGGACATTATGAACCTGTTGACACCTGCTTCTTGGTTAATTACCCCGAATTCGGGGTAATTGAAATTCGGGTTTTTGATATTTTCCCAAACACCTAAATACTCCAAGGTGTTTTTATTAGTTATCCATTTTCCGATTAGTCCGCTACCTTCACTAAAACCTGCGGTCATATCAGTTAAACTGATAAAATCGGTTTCATTTTGAGTAATAACGGTTATCGTTGCTTCTTTTACCTGTAAAATTCTTCCTTTTGCCATAACTTGCCCTGAAACGACAAATTTACAAAAAAAACTTGCTATCAGTTTGTCATTACTAATCAGATAATTCTTCACAACTAAACCCGTTTTCTGCCAACAATGTAATTACTAAATCCGAAATTCTTACGGAGTTACTATTCTTGTTTTGTTATAGATTTCCATTGTGAAATCGTTTGTGTTTCCAGTAATTATAAAGTCAGCTTTAGAAATGTCGGCTAGTTCTAAAAGTCTGTTGTCTGGTTCGTCTTTGGTTTCCACTTTGATCCTGGTGTTCATGAGGTCCTTTCGGTTGTACTTCCTGATCCATTCGTTAATGGTTGTGGGGGCAATACCATAAAGTTTGCCCAATTGGTTCTTGTTTAGTCTTCCGGTCGTGATTTCGTCCAGGATTTTCAGTTTGAAAGGTTCTGAATACCGTCTGATTACTTTGTCGTTTCTGTACATAATGTTTAAAATTATGTAGCCTTTATTCAGGACGGGTCATTATTATTGCCAACGTGTTTGTATAAGAAAAGTTGCGTGTTTGTGGGCGAGGATTTTCCGAAGGAAAATCAGAAGCCAGCAAACGAGCAACCAACTTTGTGCTAGCTAAAACTAGCAATTTTTTATATACGGCCTTTAGTTGTTTTTAATCGTTTGGTTTTTTATAATTCTCCGATTTTAAAATATCTTTAATTGTCATTTTTTGGGGGTAACTCATTTGATATTCAAGATCATTATCGCCACCTTCTATTTTAATCTCAACTTTGTCAGATTGATTTATTTTGTTTGCCTCCTCAAAGGTTAAATCAAAGTAATTGGATTCTTTTATAAAATCACTGCTTAAAACCTTTCTGTTGATTTCAAATAGTTCCTTTTTTATAACCTCATTGTTGTCCAAAAGAAAATAAATTGTTTTTAAAAAATACCAGTTGTTATTATAGAAATCTATGATTCCATATATTTTTGATTCTGTTGGTCCAAATCTAAAATTAAGGTCAATGTTTTTTTGATAACTTAACCCTAAATAGGAATATCGGTCTGAAATGTAAGTTGTTTGTTTTTTGAATTTATCTTCGTTTTTATAAAAAGGGTCTTTATTAATTTTAAACGCAACAATAGTCAATGTTGGGTCATCTTGAAAGTTATATTTAACAACATATTGAATGTCTTTTAATTGATCTACAAAACAGTTTTCAAATGATATGTTCCAATTTAAATCAGAGGCTTTAATAATATTTTTGTCAGATAATAAAAACTTTTCTATTTCCTCAATATTATCATATTTTTTTAAATGAAGTTTGATGTAGTAAATCTGTTCGTTATCAGAGGTTGAATATTTAACGTCTTTAAAGTATTTAGATTTAATTTTAATAGGGTCTAAAATTTTCATAACGTCTACATTATCTCCAATCCAATATGGTAGATTTTCAAAAACATTTTTTTGAGCAAGACAAAGGTTTGATATAATTAGGAAAAATAAAAAAAGTGTGTTTTTCATTTAAAAATTTAATTTGTAGTTCTTGTTTCCGCAATTAAAGGCAACGGTAAATTGTATGAGTAGTGGCAGATTGCGTGGTACTTTACTGTCAAACCGCTATACAGTTTGAGCGGGCTACAAACTTTGATATTTGGCACTGTACCTGCCATTACTTATACAAAATGTTGTGTTTTCGTGCTTTGTTAATTATTCTTTTCTTTTTCAATCTGCTCATTAATCATTGACTTAAATTCTTTAGGTGCTCGATATCTATAGCCGACACTAAAAGCTTGCTGGAACAAAAATTTGTCAAAAGAATATAACCGATTTAATATGAAATCTTTTTTGCCAGAATAGGCATGATATTCATTAATACAATTCCTAAAATCCAATTTACTTTGATTAAAAACATCCTGCAATGCAATCAATGTATCAATGTTAATTAGTACCAATTCTTTTATCAATAATTGAGTATTTACATTGGAACTTTCTAATAATTCAATAAACCGATTTTTCATCAAATAGTTGATTCCTTCAGTTTCAAAGCTACTATCTGTGAGCACAATTATAGGATAAATGACAGTCTCATTTGAATCATATATATCCAACTCTGCTCGATTAAACATAGAATTTTGAAAATTAATTATTGAAGCTATTAATTGTTTAACTCCTTTTTTTTGATTTTTAGATGTTTCTTCAAATTTTTCGATAATGGCTGTTCTAATTTTATTAAAATCACCTGAATGTTTAATTTTTTCATTGAGAGTTGAATCTTTAAATTCAAATAGAAAAATATTATTCCCATTCCTCATATAATAATCAGGCTCTCCTTTCCTCACTATTTCTTTTATTTGTTCTCCTTTTAATCTAACGTTAGAATAGTTTTTAAAACAGATATCCATTATATTATAAAATGCAATGTGTTCAGAGAATTTTTGACCTAAATCAGTTTTTAACTTAGCAAAATCTGAAATTGGACAATCATTTAATTTCAATACTCTTACAAAGTCAAATAATAAACCTTGATAAATTTTGTCAACAAAGAAGTTAAAAAATAAGAACAGATAATTATCTCCATATTTGAGAATTGGTTTATTTCTTAACTCTTTAAAATCGTCTGTTCTTTGGTAAAAACTACTTTCATTAGTACTTAGATTATTGATAAAATTAATTGATTGTGTATTCTTTTCATTTATCTTAAATTTTGGAGTAATTTCTTCGTTACCTGACTGGTTTAAATAAAATGTAAGCAGGTTAAGAAGATATTTTTCCCAAGAATCAAGTTTGTAGTTGTTTAGAAAAAGTTTTAGATAATCCTTATAGACAGTATCATTCTCACAAAATTTAAAGAAATAAATTATCTTAACAACCTGAATCCTATAGTCTTTATAAGATTCTACCTCTGCAAAATTTAATTTTGCAGGAAGCATTTTTGATATTAGTTCATCTTTGTCTTGATTTATATTATAATTGAATGCTTCTCTTTGTTTATTAATAACCTTCTGAACACACCATAAATACGATTTGAATAGGTTTGATTCTTGTTCCCTTGAAAGACTTTGTTCTTTTTTATTGTTATACTCTAATAAATATTCAATTAGCATTAGACTTGATGCCTTGTCTATAAATCTAAAATCTGGATTGGAATGAAGATTTTTTTCTCTTATGACTTTCGAAACCTTATGATTATCCTCTTTTGTTAGTCGCAATACCCATTGAAAGAAAGTCATAACATGTACTGAGTTCTTACTATTCCATGGGAAGTTCACTTGACTTAACATGTAGCAAATTTTTTCGATAGCAGTGTATGTTGGAACACTACAAATTGCGTTAGTTATATCAAATAAATCAAAGTCCGAATAAACCGAAGTATATGTTAGAAAGTATTGTTTTTGAGAAATTACATCTTTCATTTTGCCAATTTATCAGATTCGCGCTGTCTTTTTTTGCATGAAACACAACTCGTTATATGTGCAATAAATATACATATTTTGTGGTTTATAAGCTGGATAATAGGAACTTTTGTTCCCCAAAATAAAAAAGCCCTAATGGTTTTAGGACTCATATTATTAATCCATTAAGACCTCACAACGAAACCCTCGTTTGCGCATCAGGTCAATAACGTCCCTTTCATCAAGCTGCCCAACAGCTTCAATCCTTAACACGTTATCAATATCTTCAGTATCAATGGACCAGTTTTTTATGGTGGAATGATTGTTAAAAATGGGTCTTACGGCTTTTAGCATGCTCTTGCTTGCGATATCAGTTTTGAATATCAATAATTTCATGGTCAATAGTAAATGTTGAGGTAATTAAACCCGTTGTGCATTTTGAACAGATTTCCTCGATTTTTTCCCCTCCCGATAGCTATCGGGACTAAAGGGTGTGAATCGAAGAAATCTTCATTCCATCCCTGCCTACCGGTCAGGCAGGCTTTAGGATTAGAGGAGAAGAATGAAGATTTAGATCCATATTAATTTCAAAATTATCAAAATGCACAACGGGTGTAATTAAATGTATCTGTATCATCTATTCTTCAGTAACGGTGTCGCCATTGCTTTCATTTTTCATGCGCTCCACATAAGCCTTATACGCTTTATCACCTTCGTCTTTCCAGAACCTGTCGTAATGTCTCCATTTGGAAAATTCACTTTTGGAATCTTCCCCGCAATGCGATCCTGAACGTTGGTGATGTCTACAACCTTTGTGGCCGCCACCGCAACCGCCAAGAAGAATTTTGAACAGTATAAAAAGACCTACGGCCTGCCAATAGGTGATGGTGGCCAATCCAAAGAGTGCTGGCATGAGCCAATTCCATAACCACATGATCACAAAGCCAAACAATATGGCCAATCCTACAATGGCGATGGTGCCTAAAATGACCCATCCTACGATTTCTCCCGGAGATTTACGTCTCATCTTATGTTTAAAAAAACTTGTCATTTGTATGTGTTTTAGTTTATACTTCTTTTTTTGTTTCCAGTGTTTTGTACAATAATGAAATGGCCCTGTGGCGTCTCGACATCAAGGTGCCTTCTGGAATGTTGGTCTCTTGACTGATTTCCTTATAGGTATAGCCTTCAAAATCAATAGCAATAATAATATCACGATATTCAGGTTTTAGGTTCATAATGTGTTGCCTTAAATCGTCCTGCAGTTGTTCCGAATAGATATCATCGGAAGCATCAAGGATGATCTCGGCATTTATCGGTAATTTGGCTTCATTTCTTTCCATTCTATATTCTTTTTTGTTGGATCTCATAATGTCAATAATTTTATTCCTGACGGTATGGTAAACAAAACCCGCCACATTGTTGATGGGTGAATAGCGATCGGCTCCGGCAAACAATTTCAAGGCAACGTCCTGAATGATATCTTCGGCATCACGACTGGCAGTGGCTTTTATCCTTGAATTGACATAAGCTTTGAGCGCATGGTATTCGTTACCAAAAAAATCATTTAGCTTATTGTAATTTTCAGTGTCCGAGGTCATTTAAAAGCCGTTTTTTATCGCGTCTTCAATGATAAAGACGAAAGGTTTCAATTCCATTGCATTTTTTAAGAAGAAAATTTTTTATACCAGTGAAGAAGGGTAAATCATTTGCTTACCAACTTCATCAACTTTCCGTTCCATTGTAAAAACAAGGCCTTCATGCGTCCCAAATTTAAAACAATCACACAGGACCCGATCAAGAATAACAAAGCACCAACTATGGCTTGCCATGGCGTAAGGATGTTGGTATAGAAAAGGTTTAACCCAATCCCAGTAAAACTTCCGTAGAGAATAATGAAATGCACCACATATATCGATAGGGTCTTTGCACCAATTTTTGTAATCAGGGAGTGCTTTAAAAAGCGTTCCAGAGCATAAAAAATTCCGAAAGCGACCAGTACATTTCCCAAACGTAAAAACAAATAATTATAAATGGAACAAGCGTAAAATAGTTCGACCCCCGTAATATTGTACAGTAATTCCAAAAGCCATGTGGAAAAGAAGGTCAATGCCAACCCTGAACTTATAAAAAACAGAATGCTGGCCAACTTGAATTTTGGCTTGTCCGCATATTTATAAAAGAGTGTCGCAATAAATCCGCCAAAGGCCATAAACCCAAACCAGGGCAACATGGTAAATACGGAGCCATTTTGCTTGGAAACGTAATTGGCGAAAAACTGGGGAACATGTTCTAAAGTCAAGTTTCTGTATAAGGGCTCCGTTACAAAAATAATAGAGCCAATAATTAATAATAAAATGGACAGGACACGTCTATTTTTTTGGACCAAAATATATAAAAGCACCAAAACTATTAGGGAAAGTCCAATACACTGTAAAACATCAACCAGCAAAAAATACGTATCAAAATAGCCTTTAAACCAGGACACAAACGAAATACGTAAAAGATAACCAATAATGATGAGTTCAAAACCGCGTTTGATGCCCTTTTTAATTCTGGGGTTGTCATTGCCTTTGTCGTTGGCCTTCAGTAACAAATAGGTAAAAATCAAACCCGAAATGGCAAAAAACATTGGGGCAGTATTACCTCTGAAATAGAGCCATATACTATAAGCCATGCTATTAGGGTCTCTATAAATAGAACCTAAAGTAGTGCTTATAAAATGACCCTGCAGCATCATTAAAATGGCAAAGGCCCTAACAGCATCAATAAAATATAATCGGTTCGATTTCATAAAAGTTTGATAATGAAAGTGGCAAAGATAAATCTAAATTTTTTAAGTTGTAATGCTTTTTTACTTCAGCTAATGTGATATATTAGTGCGGTATATGGAAAGAATAGCAAAATTCATTGAAGAGTTTTCGTCTTTGGCTTGGGGTTTGCCACTGTTGATTCTGTTAATTGGAGGTGGATTGTATCTTTTGATCATCTCAAGATTCTTGCCGTTTCGTTTTTTTGGCCATGCCATTCAGGTGTTGAGAGGTAAATTTGATGACCCCAACGACCCTGGAGAAATCAGTCATTTTAAGGCCTTAACCACAGCCTTGTCTTCAACAATCGGTATGGGAAACATTGCAGGAGTGGCCCTTGCCATCGCCATTGGAGGTCCGGGTGCCATGTTTTGGATGTGGGTCAGTGCCATTGTTGGAATGTCAACCAAATTTTTTACCTGCACCTTGGCCATCATGTATCGCGGAAAGGACAGCAATGACGATTTACAGGGTGGCCCCATGTATTTTATTATGGAAGGTTTGGGAAAAAGCTGGAAGCCTTTGGCCATTATGTTTAGCATTTTTGGAATGTTGGGCGCATTGCCAATTGTAAATGTCAACCAGTTAAAACAAGCCATCAATGATATCATCCTTATACCAAATGGGGTAGAGGTAAGTTTAATGTCCAATGGTATAATCGCTTTAATTTTGGTGGTTGTTACTTCCATCGTAATTCTTGGAGGGTTGAAGCGCATCAGTGCCATTGCCTCCAAAATGGTGCCTTCCATGGTAATATTATATTTTATTTTGGTCCTGATTATTTTGTGCATTAACTATGAAGTGGTACCAAAATACTTGCTCATGATTTTTACCGATGCCTTTGCTGCCGAACATTATAAAGGTGAGCCCTTTTTAGGTGGAATATTGGGAGCCTTGGTACTCTTGGGAATTAGACGTGGAGCTTTTTCCAACGAAGCCGGAATTGGTACCGCACCCATGGCGCACGGAGCGGCAAAAACCGATGAGCCCGTTCGGGAAGGCTTGGTGGCCATGTTGGAGCCTGCAATCGATACCTTGGTGGTCTGTACTCTTACGGCCTTGGCCATTTTGGTCACCGGGGTTTGGGAGACCACTTCAGATAATGGGGTCACCTTGACCGCTTCGGCGTTTAATGACGCACTTCCAGGAATTGGCTCCTATCTTTTGATGGTTTGTGTCTTCATTTTTAGTATTTCCTCTTTGTTTTCATATTCCTATTATGGTACAAAATGTATGTCATTTCTATTGGGGGCAAACAATAAGCATTATTATAATTATTTTTATATCTTGAGCATTATTTTAGCTGCAACTACACCATTCGCAATGATGATCAATCTTATCGATGGTGTATTTGCATTAATGGCCATTCCAACCATGACCGCCACATTGATTATGGCACCTAGGGTTGTAAAGGAAATCAAGGCCTATAAAAAGAGACTGAAAAACAACTAAAAAGAGTCACCCCGAGCGGAGTCGAGGGGTAATTAATGATTTTAAATTATACTAACATGATGACCAATCAACAAAAAGCAACGGCTTACTGGAAAGAAAACATAAAGTATGTGATTATTCTTTTGACCATTTGGTTTTTGGTATCTTATGGTGCCGGAATTCTATTTAAAAACCAATTGAACCATATTAAAATTGGAGGTTTCAAATTAGGCTTCTGGTTTGCGCAGCAAGGTGCCATGTACGTATTTGTCATTCTAATTTTCGTCTATGTCCGTTTAATGAATAAACTCGATAAAAAATACGGATATGATAAATAGTATTTTATTGATTGAGCCCTTAAATGTTCAAACTTGGACCTATATTTTGGTAGGACTCACCTTTGCCCTTTATATAGGAATTGCCATTTGGTCAAGGGCAAGCTCCACCAACGAGTTTTATATTGCCGGAAGTGGCGTGTCGCCTTGGGCCAATGGTATGGCCACGGCTGCCGATTGGATGAGTGCCGCCTCCTTTATTTCCATGGCAGGAATCATCTCTTTCGCTGGTTATGATGGTGCGGTGTATTTAATGGGTTGGACGGGCGGTTATGTGCTTTTGGCCTTGCTTTTGGCACCTTACCTTCGAAAATTTGGAAAATTTACCGTACCCGATTTTATTGGAGACCGTTATTATTCCAATATAGCGAGAACAGTGGCAATATGTTGTGCATTATTGGTGTCCTTCACCTATGTGGCAGGACAGATGCGAGGCGTTGGCATCGTGTTTTCCCGTTTTTTGGAGGTCGATATCAATACCGGAGTCATTATAGGGATGCTCATTGTACTGTTTTATGCGGTTCTTGGCGGAATGAAAGGCATCACCTATACCCAAGTTGCCCAATATTGTGTGCTCATTTTTGCCTTTATGGTTCCGGCTATTTTTATTTCCATTCAAATGACAGGGAATCCCATTCCCCAATTGGGATTTGGCAGTGAATTGGCTGATGGTTCAGGCACCTATTTGTTGGATAAATTGGATGGATTGAGCACTGAACTTGGTTTTGCCGAATATACCGAAGGCTCCAAATCCATGATTGATGTCTTCGCCATTACATTGGCACTCATGGTGGGAACCGCAGGATTGCCACACGTCATCGTGCGGTTT
>DASWKU010000114.1:0-2848 GCA_036396455.1 Flavobacteriaceae bacterium | reverse complement strand
ATAGAATTATTTAGAACATTTTTGATAATATTTAATTATGTTAAATATAAAAAAAGATATTTGTAAATATATACAGTATGAACGGAAAAATTTCGGACACCCAAAAAATGAACAAAAAAACGTAAAAATGTGTTGTACTGTATAAAGTTTTTTTGATTTTTGAAAAAATTAATTGCATTTGAAAGTAATAAACAAGATAATATTTACATTAATTAGCAGATGAATGTCTTAGAATCATATTTTCTCAAAGGAAGAGTTATTGGATGGATGGAAAATGGGGCATCATGTAAAGAAATCGAAAATCTCTTTGGAATACCAAAGTCCACAGTTTATGATTGGTGGGTTAAATTTGAAGAAACTAAATGTATAATTAGAAAAAATGGAAGCGGAAGGCCAAAAAAATTCTCACAAAGAGGCGAAAGGCACCTGAAAAGACTAGTTAAACAATCGGATTCTGGATGTGCAACCAAAATTTCAAAAAAATTGCAAGCAGTACAAAATATTACTGTCCCAAAATCTACTCTCTATGATATTTTACATCGTCAAGGGCTAGTAACAAGAAGAAAAATACCAAAACCAAATCTCAACACCATTCACATCGGCAATAGGCTTCAATATGCAAGAAACCATGTGCTTTTTACAGTAAATGATTGGTCAAGAGTACTGTTTACAGATGAAGTAAAAGTAAACCTTCATGGAAGTGATGGAAACTACAGATATTGGATAGATAAGGAGGAAATAAAAGCAAATTGTGTTACTAAACAAGCTATTATTCCAAAAGAAAAATATGGTGGAGGATCTATTCAAATATGGGCATGTTTTGGATTTTGTGGTGTGGGATTTTTTAGAAAATATGATAGGATGAACAGTAAACTTTATGTGAAAGTTTTAGCTGATGAAATGATGAAATCAGTTAACAAGTGTATACCTGAAAAACAAAGAGATAATTGGTTGTTACTTCATGATGGAGCTGGACCTCATACAGCTAATATCGTTAAAGATTGGTTAACAAAAAATAAAGTGAATACCGTATCACATCCCTCAAAAAGTCCTGATTTGAACCCAATTGAAAATCTGTGGGCAATTTGCAAAAGAAAACTGTATGAAGAAAAAAGATGTTATAATACCAAAAAAGATCTCTTTTTAGCATTCTCAAAGATATTTAATGCAATAAAACCTGAATTATGCCAAAGTTTAGTGGCATCAATGCCAAACCGTATGAAAAAGGTTATCTCAGCAAAAGGCAAAAATATTCAATATTAATGAGAAACAATTAAATATTATATATAATTTATAAGCAATATTATGTATATTATATATATATTATTTTAATATTTTTTTTAAATCAAGTTTGGTAGTGTAAATTTTTAGGTTAATAAATTTGCGAAATTTCTAAAAATTTTGTCCGAAATTTTTCCGTTCACACTGTATACATATACACATATACAAATGAAAATAGTATTTCCAATAAATTTATTGTTTTGTAATTTTATAATATAAGTCTACTGTTATAATGAATACGCTTTCAGAAATTCAAAAAGGACAAGTGATTGAGTGTATAATTCGGGGTGACACAAAAGCAACAATTGCAGATAGATTCAATATTAGCACAAAAAATGTTCGAAGGTTGAAAAAAAGATATTTTGAGACTGGGACTTTAAAGAGGAAATCTGGAAGTGGCAGGCCAAAGAAATGGGGAGATAGATCTGCTAGACAACTGAAAAGACATGTATTAAGCTCTCAACATGGAACTCTTGCTTCTGCATTGCCTTCATTGAACTTACATGTCTCAAAACAAACAGCTTCGAGAATGATGCAACACAATGGATATTCAGCTATAAAAAAAATCAAGAAACCAGCAATCACAGAAGCAGTAGCAAAATTGAGATTGGAGTATGCTGAAGCACATAAAAATTGGTCTGTAGAAAATTGGTCTAGGGTTTTATTCACTGATGAAACAAAGGTGAATTTGTGTGGATCTGATGGTATTAATTATTTTTGGGGAATTAAAGCTTCTGGCAGAAAAAAGACAATTCCACTGAAAGCAGTTAAACAGAAGAAGAAGTTTGGAGGTGGTGGAGTTATGTTTTGGGGATGCTTTGGTTGGAAAGGAATTGGATTTGGAGCTTGGGTAACTGGTACAATGGATAAAAAACTTTACTTAGAAATTTTAAATGATGAAATGAAAAATTCATTGGAATATTCAATCCCAGAAGGAATGGAACCAATTATTATGCATGATAATGCACCTTGTCATACTGCAAAGGATGTAAAAGATTGGCTAAAAGAAGAAAAAATTGAAACGTTGCCTCATCCTCCATATTCACCTGATCTTAATCCAATTGAACATTTATGGAATCACTGTAAAAAAAGAGTTTACAAAAAGAAGCTGAATTTCAAGACTAAGGTGGAGTTACAAGATGCTTTTGCAGAAGAATTTTATTCAACAGATGTCAATTATCTCAGAAAAATGATTGAAAGTATGCCAAGAAGAATTAAAGCTGTGATTGATGCAAAAGGATTTTACACAACTTATTAATTATTATAATTTTAATTATTTTACTTTTCTTAAATTTAATTATTTTTAAAAATATAAAACATTATAAATCAAGTCAATATGCTTTATTGAGATAGTATTGTGACTAATAAGTCTGAAAAAATTTTTTTTTAACATTGAAACAACTAAAAAAAAAAAATAATAAAAAAATAAATTTTACAGTAAAAAAAAAAAATAAAAAATTACAGGGGGGACACTTTTTTTGGACCTTAGTGTAAATTATTTTAAACTTAAAGCAATATTAGTATCAGATGTGAGAGGAGGAAGAATAAACAAAAGAAAAAGATCAAG
>DASWKU010000113.1:0-19517 GCA_036396455.1 Flavobacteriaceae bacterium | reverse complement strand
TATGGCAGCGTTCATAAAGCGTTCCTTATAAGCTTCCTTGCTTATGATAGGGTAGTACTGGTGCGTTTTTCCAAAAGCATTATAACCTACATAGCCTTTGTCCTCCAGATTTCTGATGATGGTAGAAAGCGTATTATAATGCGGTTTGTCTTCTTTAATTTCAGCAAGAACATCCTTTACAAAAGCTTTTTCCAGTTTCCAAAGGACGTGCATGATTTCTTCTTCTTTATTAGTGAGTTTTTGCATTGAAAAATTTATTTTTCATTCCCTTGAAAAAGGGAATTTATTGATACGGTTTTATTTTTTCAAACGTATAACTATTTTTATAGTTATACAACTATTTTAATAGTTATTTAACGATTTCTTTAGTTTTTCAGTTTGAAAAGGCGAAATAAAACAATGGCAAAAAAATGATTTTAAAAACTAAACTAAACTTTAAAATGAAAGTGTGCATTATGTTAACAAGTGTAAAAATTGACGTTTTTCTTTTTTCGATAAAAAATTAAAATGTGTTGTGTTTGATACTATATTCAAAATCTTATCTTCGCAAAAATTAATTTCATGAGTATAGTATTGGTTGTTTTAGGACTGTTGCTTTTGGTTGTTGGCGGGGAATTTTTAGTGCGATCTTCAGTGGCATTATCGTTTAAGTTGAAGTTGTCAAAACTTGTGATTGGGATGACGGTGGTGTCTTTTGCGACCTCTTTACCAGAGCTGTTGGTAAGTTTACATGCTGCCATTAATGGCTATTCGGATATTGCTTTGGGAAACATCATTGGCTCCAACATCGCCAACATTGGTTTGGTATTGGGGATTACTGCTTTCATTTCACCTCTAATAGTCGATAAAGACTTTTATAAACTGAATTGGTCAATGCTCATGATCACGTCTTTGTTATTATATGTTTTTCTTAAAAATGATGAATATTTAAGTGCCGAAGAAGGATTGATCTTTATGGTCCTGCTTGTGTTCTTTCTCATTATATTGATAAGGGATTCAAGAAAAAAAACCAAAATTGAGATGGAAGGTATTGATGAGTCGTTGCAAACAGTCTCTAATTTTAAAATCATTGTTTGGTTGATTATTGGGGCAGTGGCACTATATTATGGGAGTGAATGGTTGGTTGAAGGCGCAAGGAATCTGGCAGTTGGTCTTGGGGTAAGTGAATACGCTATTTCAGTGACCGTCATCGCCGTTGGGACCAGTGTTCCTGAATTGGCAGCCTCTGTAATTGCGGCCTTAAAAAAGGAAAGGGCAATTTCTCTTGGCAATTTGATTGGGTCCAATATATTTAATCTGGCTTCTGTTTTGGGCCTTACCGCCATGATAAGCCCTATTACCGTAAATCCAAATTCTCCAGAGATTTTATCATCCAATATTTTTTGGATGATTGGTTTTGCGGTCATTACCTTGCCATTGATCTTTCTTCCAAAACGATATTTATTTGGACGATATAAGGGATTGATCCTTTTGATAGGATATTTTGTTTTTATTTACACTATCATAAAATAAAAAAGACCGGACGCTTTATCCGATCTTTTTAAATAAAAATTCTAACTATTTGTACAGAGAAAATATTTTATACAGTTAAAACAAGATTCGCATCAACTGTATTTACTGTTGTAATAATTCTGCTTGCAATTTTATAAGGGTCTCCATTTGAAGCTGGACGGCGGTCTTCCAGCCAACCTTTCCAACCTCTTTGTACGGTTCCAATAGGAATTCTGATTGAAGCACCTCTATCAGATACACCATATTTAAAATCGTGAATTGAAGCCGTTTCATGCTTACCGGTCAATCGTTGGTCATTGAACTCACCATAAACAGCGATATGCTCTTTGGTAACTGGCCTAAAGGCTTCACATACTTTTTCGTAAATTTCTTGACTGCCACAAGTTCTTAAGGTTGTGTTTGAGAAGTTGGCATGCATACCAGAACCGTTCCAATCACCTTTAATTGGTTTTGGGTGGTATTCAATATAGTAATCGTATTCTTCAGTAAGTCTGTCCAGAAGATATCTAGCGATCCAAACTTGATCTCCGGCATTTTTAGCGCCTTTTGCAAAAATTTGAAATTCCCACTGTCCACAAGCCACTTCTTGGTTGATGCCTTCAAAGTTAATTCCGGCTTCAATACACAAATCGGCATGTCTTTCAACCAATTCCCTTCCATGGGTATTTTTTCCTCCTACAGAGCAATAATACAATCCTTGAGGACCTGGATAGCCTCCTACTGGAAAACCTAAAGGAAGTTGTGTATGGGTGTCCATAATAAAATATTCTTGCTCAAATCCAAACCAAAAATCCTCATCATTTTCATCATCAATCGTGGCCCTAGCATTGGACACATGAGGTGTGCCATCAGGGTTTAGAACCTCGCACATCACTAAATATCCATTTTTTCTTGCTGGATCGGGAAAAATTGCAACAGGTTTCAACAAACAATCTGAAGAATTTCCTTCAGCTTGTTGTGTGCTACTTCCATCAAACGCCCATTCGGGACAGTCTTCCAATTTTCCACTAAAATTCTCTTCAATTTTGGTTTTACTTCTAAGATTAGCAGTTGGTTTGTAACCATCTAGCCATATGTACTCTAACTTAGATTTGCTCATGACATAATATTTAAAAATTTAATGTGCAAATATTATTAATTTTATTTATTCATCAAAAAAATAGGGGATTTAAACTTAAAATATTATCAACAATTATCAATACCCTAAAAAACATGGGGTATAGACCTTTATAAATTGAATTTTTATTAATTTTACCCTTTTAAAAATAATAAATCGATATCCATGTCCACATTAAGATTTCATGCCGTTATGGAAACCCTTACAAGAATGCCCATCAATATTCAAGAAAAGGAACGTCGTTCATCAATTTTCGGTTCCAATGTGTTCATCGAAACAACAATGCAGCAATATTTAACAAGCAACATTTAACAATAGACTTCTTTTAAGAAATTTTAAGTTTATATTTTTGTAAATTTAGAATTCCTAATTACCAAATTGTTTTAATTAAATTTATAATATGTCAAAAATTAGATTCCAAGCGTTAGCCGAAACATTACACAGAGAACCTGTTAAGGTATTAGAAAACACAAAAAGATCAGAGTTATTTGGTTTTAATGTATTCAGTGAAAACTCAATGCGTCAATATTTAACCAAAGATGCTTTCAAAGGTGTTATGGATGCCATAGATCACGGTACAAAAATTGACCGAAAGATTGCAGATCAAGTTGCTTCTGCCATGAAGGAATGGGCTTTATCAAAAGGTGTGACCCATTATACACACTGGTTTCAACCATTGACTGGAGCGACAGCTGAAAAACATGATGCATTTTTTGAGCCAATTGGTGGAGGTTTGGCAATTGAAAAATTTGGTGGGAGCCAATTGGTACAGCAAGAACCAGACGCTTCAAGCTTTCCAAGTGGCGGCATTCGAAATACATTCGAAGCTAGAGGCTATACCGCCTGGGACCCTACATCACCAGCTTTTATTTATGGCACCACATTGTGCATTCCAACAATATTTGTAGCATATACTGGTGAGGCATTGGATTATAAGACCCCTTTGTTACGAGCACTTCATGCCGTCGATTCGGCCGCTACAGACGTTTGCAAATATTTTGACAAAAATGTGAAGAAGGTAACTTCATCTTTGGGTTGGGAACAGGAATATTTTTTAGTTGATAAAGCTTTGGCTGCAAGCCGTCCCGATATTATTTTGACAGGAAGGACGCTCTTGGGACACTCACCGGCTAAAGGGCAGCAATTGGACGATCATTATTTTGGATCTATTCCAATGAGGGCATTGAATTTTATGCGCGATTTGGAGACCGAGTGCATGCTTTTGGGAATCCCGGTAAAAACCAGACATAACGAAGTGGCCCCAAACCAATTTGAATTGGCACCAATATATGAGGAGTCCAATCTTGCTGTGGACCATAATTCCTTATTGATGGATATCATGGGCAAAGTTGCTTCACGCCATAATTTGAAGGTGTTGCTTCATGAAAAACCTTTTGCCGGAGTGAACGGTTCAGGCAAACACAACAATTGGTCTCTTTCAACAGATACTGGTGTAAATCTGTTGGGGCCTGGAAAGACACCAATGGGAAACCTACTATTTCTAACCTTCTTTATCAATACCATAAAAGCAGTTCATAAATATGAAGAGTTGCTTAGAGCGTCGATAGCATCTGCAAATAATGATCACAGATTAGGAGCAAATGAAGCACCACCGGCAATTATTTCAGTATTTATCGGTAGCCAATTGACCAAAGTATTGGAGGAATTGCAAGATGTGACAAAAGGAAAATTATCTCCAGAAGAAAAAACAGAACTGAAATTAAATGTTGTAGGTAAAATACCTGATGTTTTATTGGACAATACAGATCGTAACCGAACATCACCTTTTGCATTTACAGGGAATAAGTTTGAATTTAGAGCCGTGGGATCTTCACAAAATTGTGCAAACCCAATGACCGTTTTGAACACTATCGTTGCCAAACAATTAAAAGATTTTAAAGCAGAAGTGGATTTGTTGATTGAAACTAAAGATTTAAAGAAAGATGAAGCGATATTCAATGTTTTAAGGGAATACATTAAAGCTTCAAAAGATATTTTGTTTGATGGTAATGGCTATAGCGAGGCTTGGGAAAAAGAGGCAAAAAAACGCGGGTTGAGCAATAACAAGACAACACCAGAGGCCATTAAGATTCGTGTTGCTGAAAAGACCATCAAATTATTTGAAGAAATGAATGTGATGAACAAAATAGAAATAGATGCACGATATGAAGTAGAATTGGAAGAATACATCATGCGTGTTCAAATTGAATCTCGCGTTTTAGGAGACATTTCAAAAAATCATGTCGTTCCAACAGCTATTGGATATCAAAATGCACTAATTAAAAATGTCACCGGTTTAAAAGATATTTTTGGAAAGGATTTTGAAATGTACGCCAGTGAACAAATTAAGTTAATCAAAAAAATATCTGAACATATTGAAGCCATTCATTCCAAGGTTGATAATATGATCAATGCAAGGAAAAAAGCCAATGTCATCGAGGATATTGAAGCTAAGGCAGAAACTTATTGTTTTAAGGTAAAACCATTTTTTGATGACATAAGATACCATTGCGATAAATTGGAACTGATGGTTGATGATGAACTTTGGCCTCTAACAAAATATAGAGAATTGCTATTTACAAGATAAAGCTATTGCCTTCAATTAATTTTTTGTCTTGTAATATCTCGATGTTTTTTAGATTTATTGTGTGCTTAAATAATAAAAAAAGTACCATAATTTCTATCTAAAACAGGGATGTTAAAAGACAAACAATCCCTATTTTTGCAGCACAAAACCATTTCATGAGCCAAAATATCAGTAAACGTTATGCCCAAAGAGGGGTTTCAGCTTCTAAAGCGGACGTCCATAATGCCATAAAACATATCGATAAAGGGTTGTTTCCAAAGGCCTTTTGCAAAATTGTACCAGATTATCTTACCAATGATGAAAACTATTGCTTGGTCATGCATGCTGATGGCGCAGGTACAAAAAGTTCATTGGCGTACGTGTATTGGAAGGAAACCGGTGATCTTTCCGTATGGAAAGGCATTGCACAAGATGCCCTGATCATGAATATTGACGACCTCCTTTGTGTGGGTGCTACGGACAATATTTTATTGTCATCAACCATCGGCAGAAACAAAAACCTAATTCCCGGAGAAGTCATTTCAGCAATTATCAATGGCACTGAAGAATTGATTTCAGAATTAAAAAAATTTGGTGTGACCATTCACTCAACTGGAGGTGAAACCGCTGATGTTGGGGATTTGGTAAGGACCATTATTGTCGATTCCACCGTTACGGCCAGAATGAAACGCAGTGATATTATTGACAATGCCAATATCCAGGCTGGAGATATCATTGTTGGTCTGGCATCGTTTGGACAGGCCACTTATGAAAAAGAATATAATGGGGGGATGGGAAGCAATGGTTTAACTTCTGCAAGACACGATGTGTTCCATAAGTATTTAACGAAAAAATATCCTGAAAGTTTTGATGCTTCGGTTCCAGAAGATTTAGTGTATTCAGGTCAGGTTAGGCTAACCGATGATGTCGGGAATTCCCCAATCAATGCCGGAAAGTTGGTATTGTCCCCAACGCGTACCTATGCGCCAATTATTAAAAAAATACTTTCAAAATATAATAGCAATACCATTCATGGCATGGTGCACTGTAGCGGCGGAGCACAAACCAAGATTCTTCATTTTATTGATGATTTGCATATTATAAAAGATAATCTCTTTCCCATCCCTCCTTTGTTCAAACTTATTCAGGAACAATCCAAAACCGACTGGAAGGAAATGTACCAAGTGTTCAACTGCGGACACCGCATGGAACTCTATGTTTCTCCAGTAATTGCCGATGACCTTATTTCAATCTCCAAATCCTTTAATGTGGATGCCCGAATTGTGGGTAGAGTGGAAGCTTCACGCTCTAAAAAACTGACGATTAAAAGTGATTTCGGGGAATTCGTGTACTAAATTCCGTTGATTTTTTAAAAATAAAAAGACAAAAAAATTGTTAACTTTTTTATGTTGATAAATTTTTAATTTATTGATAATGAATTGACTAACCTAATTTGGCTGTAAACTTTATGATTTTTATCATATTTTTAGTTGTATCTTTTCATTTTATTTAAACCTTTATGGATCAAAACCATCTAAACTTTAAAATTAATGAAAATGGAAGCCCTCACAATCCCCCAAAAAGCGTACTCACAAGACGAAGTTTTTCAAGCCACATTACGCTATTTTGACAACGATGACCTTGCTGCGCGTGTCTGGTTGAATAAGTATGCCCTTAAAGATTCTGAGGGAAATATTTATGAACTGACACCAAATGATATGCACCGTAGGATTGCCAAAGAAATCGCGAGAATAGAAGGCCGTTATCCTAACCCGCTTTCGGAAGACGAGGTTTTCGACCTTATCAAGGATTTCAAATACATTGTGCCACAAGGCAGTCCTATGGCGGGTATAGGCAATCCTTTTCAGATTGCTTCACTTTCCAATTGTTTTGTCATTGGAAACGAAGGTCAATCCGATTCTTATGGAGGCGTCATGAAAATAGATCAAGAGCAGGTACAACTCATGAAACGCAGGGGAGGCGTTGGTCACGATCTATCCCATATTCGCCCCAAGGGATCGCCCGTTAAGAATTCTGCACTGACGTCTACAGGAATTGTTCCTTTCATGGAACGTTACTCCAATTCCACTCGGGAAGTCGCCCAAGATGGCCGTAGAGGGGCACTAATGTTATCGGTATCTATAAACCATCCGGACTCCGGGGACTTTATCGATGCAAAATTGGAACAAGGAAAAGTCACGGGTGCCAATGTTTCAGTACGCATTGACGACGATTTTATGAATGCGATCAAGTCTGGAACAACCTATATACAAAAGTATCCCGTGTTTAGTGACCGGCCCAAGTTTACAAAAGCTATTCAGGCCAATGACCTATGGAATAAAATTGTGCATAATGCAT
This sequence comes from Flavobacteriaceae bacterium, assembly GCA_036396455.1. Lineage (GTDB taxonomy): Bacteria > Bacteroidota > Bacteroidia > Flavobacteriales > Flavobacteriaceae > Geojedonia. The sequence goes on along the minus strand of DASWKU010000113.1, from coordinate 11,964 downwards.
GGAAGTCAGCCGAACCCGGTATTTTGTTCTGGGATACCATTATCAATGAGTCGGTTCCGGATTGTTATGCCGAATTTGGGTTTAAAACGGTTTCAACCAATCCTTGTGGGGAAATTCCGTTATGCCCCTATGATTCCTGTCGATTGTTGGCAATCAATTTATTCTCTTATGTAGAAAATCCATTTACAAAAGATGCCTACTTCAACTTTGACCTCTTCAAAAAACATATTGCCTTTGCCCAGCGTATCATGGACGATATTATCGATTTGGAACTGGAAAAAATAGATGTGATATTGGGGAAAATTGATGCCGACCCAGAATCGGATGAAGTTAAATCCACGGAGCGCAACCTTTGGGCAAATATTAGAAATAAAGCGGAGCAAGGACGCAGGACTGGTATAGGTATTACTGCTGAAGGCGACATGCTGGCGGCATTGGGCATTCAATATGGAAGTGAAAAAGGGAATGTATTTTCAATTGAAGTTCATAAAACCATGGCTTTAGAAGCTTATCGAGCTTCAGTTCATACGGCTAAAGAGCGTGGAGCGTTTGCCTTTTATGATGCAGAACTCGAAAAAGAAAATCCATTTATTCAACGTTTAAAGGAAGCCGACCAAAAGCTGTATTATGAAATGCTCGAATATGGTCGTCGTAACATTGCATTGCTCACCATTGCCCCAACAGGAACCACAAGTTTAATGACGCAAACGTCTTCGGGGATCGAGCCCGTGTTTCTTCCGGTATATAAACGTCGTAGAAAGGTAAATCCGAATGATAAAAATGTGCGTGTGGATTTTGTTGATGAAGTTGGTGATTCATGGGAAGAATATGTCGTGTTCCATCATCGTTTCAAACAGTGGATGGAAGCCAATGGAATAGATTCATCCAAAAATTTCTCACAAACAGAATTGGACAGACTTGTGAAACAATCCCCATATTATAAAGCGACATCCAATGATGTGGATTGGTTGAGCAAAGTCCAAATGCAAGGAGCTGTTCAAAAATGGGTGGACCACTCCATAAGTGTCACCATAAATTTGCCCAATATTGCAACGGAAGAATTGGTAGGCGAACTGTATATGAAAGCTTGGGAAGTTGGCTGTAAAGGTGTAACTGTATATCGAGACGGTTCAAGATCTGGCGTTTTGATTTCCAACGAAGAAAAGGCAGAAGAATCACAGAATATATTAACGGCATTTCCAAGAAAACGCCCACAAATTTTAGAAGCTGATGTGGTCCGTTTTCAAAATAACAAAGACAAATGGATTGCTTTTGTGGGACTCATCGACGAGAAACCTTATGAAATATTTACAGGATTGGCCGATGATGAGGATGGTATATTAATTCCGCGTTGGGTAAATAGAGGGCTCATCATCAAGAACAGAGACGAAAATGGAAATTCGCGTTACGACTTTCAGTATAAAAACATAAGGGGTTATAAAACCACAATTGAGGGACTGTCCCACAAGTTCAATCCCGAATTCTGGAACTATGCCAAACTGTTTTCCAGCACCCTTCGCCATGGGATGCCTATTGACAAAATTGTGGATTTAATAAATAGTCTCCAGTTGGATAATGAGTCCATCAACACATGGAAAAACGGTGTCATGCGCACCTTAAAGCGTTATGTTGAAGATGGAACCCAGGCCAAAGGACAACGATGTGCCAATTGTAATTCGGAACAATTAATTTATCAGGAAGGTTGTTTGACCTGTAAAGATTGTGGTTCATCCAAATGCGGATAAACTCACGTAAACACTTTTATAACAGAAAGTGAGGAAGTCGTCATAATTGTGTCCAAAATAAAAATGATCGCAAATATTTTATTTTGTGACATGTTCAATTTTTTACAAATCAGTAATTTTGGTCTGGTCTTGGTTTTATTTAGAAAATACAAGACCAGAATCAATAGAAAAAGTTTTGTTAGAATGGTAATATAGATATAGGGTGTTACCATGATAATTAAAATATTTATTATAAAGGACCAAATAAAAAGTGGTTTGTAAAATAATAGTATGGCTCCCAAACGTTGCATAATACATTCAAAACGATTATTATAAAAAAATATTTTTCATCAGCTTTTAGACTCTAAACGATAGCCAATTAAATTCATAAAATATTGTATTTTTGCCGCACAATTTATTAAGGTAAATGTTACAAAAATTAGATATCATAAAACAACGTTTTGACGAGGTCAGCGATTTGATCATTCAACCTAATATCATGACCGATCAGAAGCGTTATATTCAGTTGAACAAGGAATATAAAGAGCTGAAGGTTCTAGTGGATAAACGTGAAGAGTATAAAACACTTTTGGATCATCTTGCCGAAGCTGAACATCTCATGGGCAATGAAAAAGATCCGGAAATGGTGGAAATGGCAAAACTGCAGTACGATGAAGTTAAAGAGCGCATTCCCGAACTAGAAGATGAAATAAAATTTCTTTTAATACCTAAAGACCCTGAAGATTCCAAAGATGCTGTCGTTGAACTTCGTGCAGGAACAGGAGGGGACGAAGCCAGTATTTTTGCTGGAGACCTGTTCAGAATGTATACCAAATACTGTGAAAGCAAAGGGTGGACTGTGAGTACCGTGGATTTTAGTGAAGGGACCAATGGCGGATTTAAGGAAATCATTTTTGAAGTTTCCGGGGAGAATGTATATGGCACCTTAAAATTTGAAGCTGGTGTACATCGCGTTCAGCGTGTGCCACAAACCGAAACCCAAGGTCGTGTTCATACCAGTGCTGCAACCGTAATTGTTTTACCGGAGGCTGAAGAGTTTGATGTGGAATTGGACATGTCAGAAGTGAGAATCGAGCGCACAACGTCCACAGGTCCAGGGGGACAAAGCGTGAATACCACCTATTCGGCCATCAAATTACATCATGAGCCTACAGGAATGATCGTGAGTTGCCAGGACCAAAAATCATCCCATAAAAATCTTGAAAAGGCCTTAAAAGTGTTGCGCTCCAGATTGTACGAAATCGAATTGGCAAAAAAAGAGGCTGCCGATTCCGCTAAGCGTAAAAGTATGGTTTCAACTGGAGATAGAAGTGCAAAAATCAGGACCTATAATTATCCGCAAGGGCGTGTCACCGATCACCGCATTGGTCTGACCCTTTACGATTTGCAGAATATTATGAGTGGTGACATTCAACGCCTTATCGATGAATTGCAACTCGCTGAAAATACTGAGAAGTTAAAAGCTGGAGATAATGTGTTTTAATCTTTCTTAGGGCAAAAAATATTAAATGACAACACAGCAACTCATTGAGCAAATCCGAAAAAAGAACTCCTTTCTCTGTATTGGGCTGGATGTCGATTTGGATAAAATCCCAAAACATGTATTAACGGAAGACGACCCCATTTTTGCTTTCAATAAGTCCATTATAGATGCCACACACCATGTATGCGTGGCCTATAAACCCAACATCGCATTTTATGAAGCTTATGGATTGAACGGTTGGAAAGCCCTTGAAAAAACCATCAACTATCTCAACGAACAACATCCTGAGATTTTCACCATCGCCGATGCCAAACGCGGGGATATTGGCAATACCAGCAGTAGATATGCCAAAGCTTTTCTGGAAGATTTGGGTTTTGATAGTATTACGGTGTCGCCTTACATGGGAAGGGATTCGGTCGAGCCTTTTTTGGAAATTAAGGATAAACACACCATACTTTTGGCCTTAACATCCAATCCTGGTGCCTTTGATTTTCAGACCCTAAAGGTCAATCATCAGGATTTATACAAAGAAGTTATAAAAGTGTCCAAAACTTGGAAAAACAGTGAAAACTTAATGTATGTTGTTGGCGCAACAAAGGCAGAGTATTTGGCCGAAATTAGACAGATTGTTCCCGATAGTTTTTTATTGGTTCCAGGCGTTGGTGCGCAAGGTGGAAGTTTGCAAGAAGTCTGTAAGTATGGGATGAATGAAAATGTTGGTCTACTTGTAAATTCTTCCAGAGGGATTATCTATGCTTCAGATAAAGAAGATTTCGCTGAAGCTGCGGCAATTAATGCAAGACAACTTCAACTTGAAATGAAGAAGATTATGGACAATTAAGATTGTTTTTGGATCTGTCGGAAGTTTAAAATATGTTTCTTCAATTTAAAAGCCTCGTGGTACAGAAAATCACTCAAACCAGCATCTGTTTGCATGACATTATAAGCTTCTTCAATAAAATTTAAATATTTTTTTTCCAATTCCTTTAGGCCCAAAACCTCACCTAAACTAGGTCTGATCCTACCAACTTTACAAAAATGTGAATTCATAGCGCATGTTTATATTAAATATACGATGGCAAATCCAATGCCAGATTTGTTAATAAGTTAAATAATTGTAAAACTTTTTGGGATTAAAATGTAGGTTTGACCGCATCACGGCTCAAATACTTTAATCTGTTGAGCTTATTAAGGAGTTTTATGGCTTTATATTCTGAAATATCACTCATGGCAGAATCTGTTTGACGCAAGTTATAGGCTTGCTCAATAAGCTGCTTATACTGTTGTTGCAACTTAAGCTGATGCTTTCTTATTTCAGTCAATTCTTCCATTGTTTGGACTTAATAGTTTAAATATATTTAAAATATTCGTATTCAGCAAGTTAAAATTAAAATATGTTAATAAAAAAATCGACCGGAGTTGTGGTCGATTTTTTAACTAACTAAATTTCACTAATTCAAATAATGAAGGAAGGTATTATTTTTATAAACTAACAGTGCAAATGTCCGTCATAAAAAAGAACCTAATGTTATGTTAATATTAGCTTTTGATTACCATTCCATTTTTATATTTAAGGGAATCGAAAATAAATTCTCATGAAAAATTTTATGACTGCAACATTACTGGCAATGACTTTAGGCTTAAATGCACAAACCAGTTGTAATTGCTGTACAGAAAAACATGCTGAATTTGATTTCTGGGTAGGTACTTGGAACGTTACAAGGCTCGATGGGTCACCAGCTGGAACCAACACCATTGAAAAACTACAGGATAATTGCATGCTTCGTGAAAACTGGACCAGTGCAGTTGGAAATTTTACCGGAACAAGTGATAATTTTTACAATACAAAAACCAATCAATGGGAACAAATATGGTTGGATAATCAAGGCGGTATGTTGCATTTAAAAGGAAACCGAAAAGGAAATCAAATGATCCTGCAATCTGACGAACTGAAAAACACTAAAGGGGAACCTTATGTTCACCGCATAACTTGGACCTTAAATGACGATGGAAGTGTCCTTCAATATTGGGAAACCATCACAAATGGTAAGGATATTAAAGTGGCTTTTGATGGATTGTATATAAAGAAATAATATTATTTGTAGATTGTTATAAATAGGTAAAATAATAAGGTGTAAAACAGAAACCCTAATGTAGTGAATTTCCAAAATTGCTTGTATTTTTCTCTATTCCAATCTTTCAATATCAGGTGATGAAAAATTATAAAAAAAACTATGAAGGAAATCAAAATAGGAGAAAAAATAAAAATACAAACCCCTTCTATTTTATTAAATTTACTTTTCGAGATGTCCTTATTGTAGTTGTTCCAATTTAAATCTCTTAAATTTATTTCTTTTAAGATTTCAATTTTAATCTCCTTGACAGTATGTGGATTTCTGTATAATTCAACTAGTTGATTGTCAGATAAACTTGTAATTTTTTGTAAATCCATTTAGAATTAATAATTTTTTTCAATAATGGCATCAGTCTCTTCCAAAGATTTGAACACATCAAATCCTTTGCCTTGGGTTCTTAAAGCGCCCAATGTATTGGCATAATGCGCTGCTTTAATAGGATCGTTATATAGTGTAAATCCAAAGGCCAGACCTCCGGCAAAAGAGTCGCCACATCCGGTAGTGTCAATGACATTGTTTACGGGAACCGACTTGACAAATTCTTTGTTGATTTTTCCATCATGTTTAGAATAAATGGCGCAGCCTCTGGAATCCAAAGTGACGTATAAATAGGACACGCCATTATTGAGAACAAATTCGGCAAATTCGTCCAGATGTTCTGTATTGTTTTCATTATAAAAATCTTCATTTTCATAACTAGTGTCAAACCAACTGCAGATGGACTCTTCCAGATTCATTTTTAGCACATCAATATATTGAAACCAATCTTCTTTATCGCTCCAAAACTTACGTAAGCGTTTCCCATTTTCATTTACAAATGTTGTTGGCCCGTGCGCGTCATAAATGATTTTGGCATTGCTATTTTCTTTTATGAATTTTAAGGTATCCAGTTCAATTTCAAAATCGGTAATGGGAACAAACACAAAACAGTCGGCATCCAAAAATGGCTGGACATCTTGAGGAACAATAGGGCTCATATTGGCCATTTGGGTTTCCAATCTGTTATTTTGGTCAATGAATTTGAGTTCTATAACAGTTCCTTGGTCTTTCTTACTGCTTATGCCTCTGATATTGATATTTGGATCATCCTTAAATAGGTTATTAATGGCATCATGGTCTTTTTTATGGACATTCGCTATAGGAATGACTTCACCCTTACCTTTCAGTAATTTTGCCAAAGCCATCGTGGGGTGGGACACACAACCAAACTTAGTTATGGTTTCATCCCTGTAAGTGATGATGGTATCGTGTGGGATTGGGCCAACTACTGCTATTTTGTAAGTGCTTTTCATCTGTTTTAATCTTGTAAAGCAAAAACTTTTTTTAACAAATCGGTGGTCCTTGAAGAGAGTTTGGTCCTGATATTCTTTTCCTCCACTGCAATCATGGCGTACACCCCCTTTAAAGCTTCACCGGTGACATAATCGGTCAAATCTGGATTGACGTCATTTGTTAAAGGTAAGCTATTATATTTAGTTATTAAATTCCCCCAGATTTTATCTGCACCCACTTTAGAAAACGAGGTGTTGATTATGGGGTGAAATTTAGAATACAATTCCGTTTGGGTTTTACCGGTAAGATATTGTGTTGCCGCATCATCTGATCCCAAAAGAATGTTTTTGGCATCGGCAAAGGTAATCTCCTTAACAGCATTCACGAAAATTGGTGTAGCCTCTTTAACCGCATCTTCGGCAGCTCTATTGAGCACTTTTAACCCTTCATCCGCCAAACTGCCCAACCCAATGTCCCGCAACGTTTTATCTACTTTTTGAATGTCTTGGGGCCAAAGGATCTTGACCAAATTGTTTTTGAAAAATCCGTCTTCTTGGGTCAGTTTAGTCACTTGTTTATCAATTCCAAAATTCAGGGCTTGCCTTAAACCTGAGGCAATCTCATCTTGGGAAAGGCCTCCCGCTTGGGGTAATTGGTTCACTACTTGCTGCAATTCTGCGCAAGCTGTTACATTAAAAATAACGACAAAAGCTAAAAACTTACGGAACAAGGTTTGGGTTTTTATATCTTTAAACAAATATACGGGATGCAAATGAGAGTTTTTCAAAATCTATTTCTAATATTGGGAGTTATACTTTTATGTTGTACTTCAAGGTCTAAATCTAATGAAACTAAATTAAATGGGCAATACATCACGGTATTGGGAATTGCCCAGGATGCTGGTTTTCCCCAAATTAATTGTGACAAGGATTGCTGCAAGGCTTTTTATAATGGCGAAGAATCCAAAAAATTGGTATCGTGTTTAGGGCTGGTGGATTTGAAAAACCAAAAAAAATATATTTTCGATGCCACTCCCGATTTTACGCAACAGGTTCAGGATTTAAAAGCAAACCATTTGGATAACGGCACTGTTGTAGATGGTGTTTTTCTCACCCATGCCCATATTGGCCATTATACCGGCTTGATGTATTTGGGCTTTGAAGCCATGGACGCAAAGAAAATTCCCGTATATGCCATGCCACGGATGAAAGCTTACCTTGAAACCAATGGACCTTGGGACCAATTGGTTTCCATGAATAATATTGAGATCAGAAAACTTCAAAACGATTCGACAATTGTTTTGGGCAACGATTTAAAGGTGACGCCTTTTTTGGTGCCCCATCGTGAAGAATATTCGGAAACTGTTGGGTATAAAATTGAAGGACAGCATAAATCCCTACTTTTTATTCCCGATATAAATAAATGGGAATTGTGGGAAAGGAAAATTGTTGAGGAAGTCAAAAACGTGGATTATGCCTTTCTTGATGCCACATTTTTTAAGGATGGTGAGATTTCCAGACCCATGAAAGATGTGCCGCATCCTTTTATGGTAGAAACTGTAAAGCTTTTTGAAAATGAATCTGTTGATACAAAATCCAAAATCTATTTTGTCCACTTAAACCATACCAATCCTGCCCTTAAGGAAACCAACAGATTGAAAGATAGCATCCAAAACTTAGGCTTTAACTTTGCCAAAGAAGGGATGACCTTGTCTTTGGATTAAGAAAAAATAACGGTCTTGTTATTATAGACCATCACTTTTCTGTTAACATGCAGTTTTATGGCATTGGAGAGCACAATTTTCTCCAAATCACGACCTTTGGCAATTAAATCTTCAATGGAATGACTGTGGGAAACCCTAGTCACATCTTGTTCTATAATGGGCCCAGCGTCCAACTCATCGGTGATGTAATGACTGGTGGCCCCAATGATTTTCACGCCACGTTTATAAGCTGAATGGTAAGGTCTGGCCCCAATAAATGCGGGTAAAAACGAATGGTGGATGTTAATGATTTTGTTGGGGTATTTTTCAATTATGGTTTCCGAAACGATTTGCATATAACGCGCCAATACAATAAAGTCCACTTGGTGAGATTCCAAAAGCTCAAGTTGTTTCTTTTCAGCTTCAGCTTTTGTTTCAGTTGTTACCGGGATATGATGAAAAGGAATTTTAAAACTATCGGCAATGGGCCTTAAATCATTATGATTACTAATGATGAATGGGATTTCCACCTTTAATTCCCCAGAATTGAACCTTCCTAATATATCATACAAACAATGATCGTATTTTGAAACAAACAACGCCATTTTTGGCTTGGTCTCGGCAGCATACATGCGCCATTTCATGTGAAACGTATTGGCCAGCATATCCTCAAATCGGCCCTTAAAGCTTTCAAATGAAAAGGATTCAGATTCAAACTCGCTTTCCAATCGCATAAAGAAGATATTTTGCTCTCTGTCGACGTGCTGATCTATATAGACAATATTGCCACTTTGTTGCGCAATAAAATTGGTGACCGAGGCGATTATTCCAGAACGGTCTTTACAATGTATTAAAAGCGTAATTTTATTCATAACTTTATAAGGCCAAACAGCATTTAAAATTAGCCTAAAATAGCAAAGGATGAAGAATTCCATTTAGTTTTAGATAATTGAAAACAAATGGCACAATTCTTTGAATATTCTTTAAATTTGTAGCTTAAAATAGGGAAAAAATTATCAATGAAACAAATCTTGCCATACAAGCCAAAACATAACGTACGTATTGTGACAGCGGCTTCTCTTTTTGATGGCCATGATGCAGCCATCAATATCATGAGAAGGATCATTCAATCCACAGGAGTGGAAGTCATTCATCTTGGGCATGATAGAAGCGTTGAAGACGTGGTCAATACGGCTGTTCAGGAAGATGTGAATGCCATTGCCTTAACCTCCTATCAAGGGGGCCATAACGAGTATTTTAAGTATATGTATGATTTGTTGAAGGAAAAAGGCGCAGGGCATATCAAGATTTTTGGAGGTGGAGGTGGTGTGATTCTTCCAGAGGAAATTAAGGCATTGATGGATTATGGCATTACCCGGATTTATTCCCCTGATGATGGAAGGGAAATGGGCCTACAGGGTATGATCAATGATTTGGTGAAACAGTCCGATGGCCCCACCCCGGCCCTCCCCAATGGGGAGGGAGTTTTAGAATCTCTTAAAAGCAAGAACGTTAATACTATTGCACGATTAATAAGTTTGGCAGAGAATAGGCATGTTGAATTCGAGAAGTGTTTTCCCCATTTGGAGAAAAAGGGAAAAGAGACTGGGGCAGTTTTAGGAATTACCGGAACTGGTGGCGCGGGCAAATCATCATTGGTTGATGAACTGGTGCGTCGCTTCTTAATTGATTTTCCTAAAAAAACGGTAGGCATTATTTCGGTCGATCCATCAAAACGGAAAACTGGTGGTGCCTTGTTGGGAGACCGTATCCGTATGAATTCCATTAACAATCCAAGAGTCTACATGCGCAGTTTGGCCACACGACAATCCAATTTGGCCTTGTCCAAATATGTTAGCGAAGCCATTCAAGTACTTAAAGCTGCCCAATATGATTTGATTATTTTGGAAACTTCCGGTATCGGTCAAAGCGATACCGAAATCATTGAACATAGCGATGTCTCTTTGTATGTCATGACCCCGGAGTTTGGTGCGGCAACTCAATTGGAAAAAATTGATATGCTCGATTTTGCCGACTTGGTGGCCATTAACAAATTTGACAAACGCGGTGCTTTGGACGCTTTACGCGATGTGAAAAAGCAATATATGCGAAACCATGGTCTTTGGGATGTTCAACAGGATGCATTGCCGGTTTTTGGAACCATTGCATCACAGTTCAATGACCCCGGAATGAATACGCTGTATAAAGCTGTAATGGATAAGATTGTTGAAAAAACGGATGCCGATTTAAAATCATCCTTTACCATTTCAGATGAAATGAGCGAAAAAGTATTTATCATTCCACCATCACGCACGAGATATTTATCTGAAATAGCTGAAACCAACCGTAACTATGATAAAACGGTAAATGAACAGGTTGAGGTGGCCCAAAAACTTTACGGAATTTATAAAACGATTCAATCTATAACGAATGTCATTGCGAGTGAAACGAAGCAATCTTTTCTTGATAAATACGGATTAAAATCTGATGAGATCCTGAAACAACTGCTCCACCGTGAGACGGGAGTTGAGGATGACAACAAGGATTTTGTAAAATTGCTTATTGCAGAATTTGATCGCGTCAAGCTCAATCTGGATCCCCACAATTGGGAAATCCTATTGGGTTGGAACGACAAGGTCGAACGCTATAAAAACCCTATTTATACTTATAAAGTTCGGAGTAAGGACATCAAGGTTGAAACCCATTTGGAATCCTTGGCGCATACCCAAATACCAAAGGTCACCCTACCAAAATATCAGGCCTGGGGCGATATTTTGCGTTGGATGTTACAGGAAAATGTGCCTGGAGAATTTCCGTATGCATCGGGGCTTTATCCTTTTAAACGTATGGGAGAGGACCCGGCCAGAATGTTTGCAGGCGAAGGTGGGCCCGAACGTACCAACAGACGTTTTCATTATGTGAGTATGGGTTTACCGGCCAAACGTTTATCAACGGCTTTCGACAGTGTGACCCTTTATGGCAATGATCCCGATTTAAGGCCCGATATTTATGGGAAGATTGGCAATGCAGGAGTTTCCATTTGTTGTTTGGACGATGCCAAAAAATTGTACTCCGGATTTAATTTAGCCAACGAACTGACTTCGGTGAGCATGACCATCAATGGTCCAGCCCCCATGCTGTTGGGTTTTTTTATGAATGCCGCCATAGATCAACAATGCGAACTCTATATAAATGAGCATGGCCTAGAAAAAGAGGTTGAAACAAAAATCGTAAAACTGTATAAGGACAAAGGCGTGGAGCGACCCCATTACCATGGTAAGCTTCCGGAAGGTAATGATGGTTTGGGGTTAATGCTGTTGGGAGTAACGGGTGACCAAGTGTTGCCAATGGATGTGTATAATGGGATCAAGGCGAAGACCATGTCCCAGGTTCGCGGTACCGTTCAAGCCGATATTTTGAAAGAGGATCAAGCCCAGAACACCTGTATTTTTTCAACGGAATTTGCGCTGCGCTTAATGGGCGATATTCAGGAGTATTTCATCAAAAATAAGGTCCGTAATTTTTATTCGGTATCCATTTCGGGGTATCATATCGCCGAAGCAGGTGCCAACCCCATCACACAATTGGCATTGACCCTCTCCAACGGATTCACATACGTGGAGTATT
>DASWKU010000112.1:0-4079 GCA_036396455.1 Flavobacteriaceae bacterium | reverse complement strand
TAAATATCGGCTGTCCGCTAAAATTTGTACTTTTACCCATGGCAAACTTTTTTTGTGTCGAAACTCAAAAGTAGCCATTCCGGGTGGTACTATAAAATGTGCTGCCCGGTTTTAAATTTTTTACCGGACACTAATGATTTTAAATCAAACTGATTCAGCAATTCTTCCTTAATATTTTGAAAGGTCATGGTGTGTTCAGAACCATCATCAGTGTTTGCTATTATAAAATTATAGCCGTAAGCTTCATGTCCGTCAAAAACCCCTTCTATAGTATTTATATCCTGTATGGTAAAAGTTTCAGTGGAAGAAGCAAAAGAAACAAGAGAAAAAAATAAAAGATTGACCAATATCATAGATTTTGTTTTCATGTGTATATAATTTACATTTCAAAAGTCATTTACAACTTACATATAGTCATTCTCATTGCGGGAATTTTTTTAATATGCGGATTGACTTAAAAAATAAAATGGTTGAAATTTGTTTTTACATCGGAAGTTGGCCACTTCAAGTCCGTGAAGCTTTTAGTAATCCCATAATAATGAAACTTACATGTGGAAATAAAAAAGTATCTATGTTTGCTATTAAAAAGCTTTAATTTTAAGATTTAAAAACTTCATTGGGATTAGTAAAACATTTAAACTCTACGGTATAGCCGTTGGGATCATTCACAAAAAATGAATGGTGCTCGCCTGTTTTGTCCTTCAAAAAATTGACTTCGGAAACAATTTCGACACCTTTGGATTTTAACAGGTTTAAAACATTGTCCCACTCTTGGTCATTTAAAATCACCCCAAAATGAAAAGAAGGTAAAACCTGCCCGTTGAAAGCATAACTTCTGGATTCAAAATTAAAGGGGCCACTTTCAGTAAACGTGATTTGATGACCATACAAATTTACATCAAGCCACTTAACTGCCGAACGGCCAATTTGGGCCTCAAGCAATTCGTGATAAAAAGCTCTGGTTTTGCTGATACTTAAACAAGGTAACGCAAGATGAAATTGTGCAGCCATAAACAATTGGTTTACCTAAATTTATGATTTTTTTATTTATGCTCGACATACATGATTTTCTTTTTTTGACAAAAAGAAATTTAGCTGTTTAAAGTGCTAATCCTCATCCATATCATCGTCGTCCCCATCTTCACCTAAATCGTCATCAGGTGAAATCTCTGGATCTTGAATGGCATCTGGATCATCTCCATCAAAATCTCCATAATCATCTTCGTCGTAATTTTCCATGGTAACTTGAAGTTTTGTGCTCACTTTCACCAAGTACTTGGTATCATCAGTGGTCACTTCAACAGCTTCAACAATTTCATTATTAGCGTTTTTAAATACAATGATGTTATCGTCATCATAACCATCTGGATATTTTTCAACCAATAAAGCTAAAATCTCTGGAGTAAGCTTTTTAAAATCAACTATTACGCGTTTTCTGTTGTCTTTCATGTTGGTCAATATTACATATCTAATAAGTAGGCAAATATAAGAGGCGCAACTATGGTTGCATCACTTTCGATAATAAATTTTGGTGTATTGATATCCAATTTTCCCCAAGTAATTTTTTCATTGGGAACCGCTCCCGAATATGAACCATAACTTGTGGTTGAATCACTAATTTGGCAAAAATAACTCCAAAATGGTGTATCGGTGCGCTCCATATCTTGATACAGCATCGGTACGACACAAATTGGGAAATCTCCGGCAATACCTCCTCCAATCTGAAAGAAACCAATCCCTTTTTCAGAGTTGTTTGTGTACCAGTCTGCCAGAAAAGTCATATATTCAATTCCTGATTTCATCGTACTTGCTTTTAATTCACCTTTTAGGACATAGCTGGCAAAAATATTGCCCATGGTGCTATCTTCCCATCCTGGAACAATTATAGGCAAATTTTTCTCTGCTGCTGCAAACATCCAAGAATTTTTTATATCAATTTCATAATACTCTTCCAAAACGCCAGAAAGCAACATTTTATACATAAATTCATGCGGAAAGTAACGCTCTCCATTTTCTTCAGCCTCTTTCCAAATTTTATAAATATGTTTTTGTAATCGTCTGAACGCTTCATGTTCAGGTATACAGGTATCCGTAACCCTATTGAGCCCTCTTTCCAATAAATCCCATTCTTGCTGAGGAGTGAGGTCACGATAATTGGGAACACGCTCATAATGGGAGTGTGCAACCAAATTCATGATATCTTCTTCCAGATTGGCACCTGTGCATGATATAATTTGAACTTTATCCTGACGAATCACTTCAGCAAATATTTTACCCAATTCTGCAGTACTCATTGCTCCTGCCAATGAGACCAACATTTTGGAACCCTGTTCCAATTGGGCCTCATAGGCCTTTGCTGCGTCAACCAGTGCGGCGGCATTAAAATGCAAATAATACTTTTCAATAAAGCTGGATATGTGACCTTTAGTCTTCGTCATCATTGTTAAATTTAGAAAATTTATTTATACTGGACGACCCATATTCATTCAAATTGCTTTCGTAGTCTTCATTAATATCGTCTTCTACGAATTTATAACTTAACATTTTGTAATACAATTTTGCAGCTAAAAAGTCTGACGACTTATCATTTTTATTAGGGCAAAGTTCCACAATATCAAATCCAACAACATTTTTTTCTGCAAAAACCTGTTTTAAAAAATCAAGTGTTTCGTACCAAAATAATCCACCTGGTTCAGGTGTTCCGGTTGAAGGCATTATGGACGGATCCAAGGCATCCAAATCGAAGGTGATAAATACATTTTCTGTCATTTGGTCAATGGCATTGTCGACCCAAGTATCATCAACAGCCATTTCATGGGCAAAATATACCCTTTCTTCATCCATGACTGTTTTTTCAATAATGTCCATAGATCGGATTCCAACTTGGATCAAGTTTGTATTTTGATTGGCCTCATACACAGTACAGGCATGGTTATATTTTGAGCCGAGGTATTCTTTTCGCAAATCGGCATGGGCATCGATATGCAGAACCGTTAAATTGTCAAAGCATTCATTAAAAGCTCTAATGGTCCCTATTGAAATAGAATGTTCACCTCCAAAAACAGTCACAAACTTGTTCTTTTTTATAAACTGCTTTGTAACCTTATGAACCTCATTAACCATAGCTTCAGGTGAACTTGATACGGTTATGGGATCTGCCAAATAGATGCCCTGTTGATATACCTCAGTCTCTGTTTCAATATCATAAAGTTCCATGTTTTCGGATGCTTCCAAAAAAGCTTGTGGCCCTTTATCTGCACCTTTTTGCCATGTGCTGGTTCCGTCATATGGTACTGGAATCAATACAATTTTAGAAGTTTCCAATTTTGAGAATTCTTCTGGAATTCCCGCATACGTTTTATTGTCCATTATAACCTAAAATTTTAAGTAAGTCTTCACTTTTTTGTTGTTCACTGAATAATTCTGTGGTGATGTTTCCATCTTCGTCTTTATCAATTAAAATATGTTTTGGCGAAGGTATTAAACAATGCTGCAATCCTCCAAATCCACCAATGGTTTCTTGATAGGCTCCTGTATTGAAAAACCCTAGATATAATGGTTTTTCCTTATTGTACTTAGGCAAGTAAATTGCGTTCATGTGTTGCTCGCTGTTGTAATAATCATCGCTATCGCAGGTCAGTCCTCCAAGCAAGACACGTTCGTAGGTATCATACCAACGATTGATTGGCAGCATGATAAACCGCTTGTTTATGGCCCAAGTGTCGGGCAAGGTTGTGATAAAGGAAGAATTGATCATATTCCACTTTTCGCGATCATTTTGTTGCTTTTGGTAAAGCACTTCATAAATGGCTCCGCCGCTTTCACCAACGGTAAAGCTGCCAAATTCGGTAAATATATGTGGCACCGGTACTTCTTCTTCATCGCAGGCCAATTTAATTTGGAACAAAATTTCCTCAACCATATATTCATAATCAAAGTCAAAGGCCAACGAATTTTTAATTGGAAAGCCTCCACCAATGTTAAGGCTGTCCAATGACGGGCAAATGTGCTTTAAGCTTGTATAAACTTTCATACATTTTGAAAGTTCGTTCCAATAATACGCATTGTCCCGAATTCCG
>DASWKU010000111.1:0-6883 GCA_036396455.1 Flavobacteriaceae bacterium | reverse complement strand
TTTCAGCATCTCATTATAAAATATCGATCCCGCTATTTGGCGGGATTTTTTTATGGCATACCTATTGATTTTGTACTTTTATAAATCTAAAGATTAGAACCAATGAAAGGTATTAAAACAATCATTTTTTCAATAATCGGGCTTTCTCTAATGGCTTTTTCACAATGTTCAAACGGTCAAAGATTAGAGAAGAAAGCACCTTTGGAATTTGGTGAAGTATATTTCAAGAAACGGGCGCAGGCCATTAAGGATTTAGTGCCTGTTGTGACATTATATATACCTATTGAGGAAGAAAACAAGAATGTTGAACTTGATTCTGTTTATTTTAAAGGAAAATCGGCCAAACTGGTTAAGAGCGCTCAAAACCAAAACCTGTATCTCGGGCGATTTACAATGAATTCAAAACATACCGAAGACATCATATTGAGCAGCGATATGAACGAAGAACACAAAAACAAACTTCCCCAAACCGAACCAAAAATTCCATTTGAACTTAAACCCAACGAATGTGTTATCAGTTTTAAACAGGCTGGGGAAACCAGATATTATAAAATTTCCAATATCAAAGAAAAACGTCTGGACGAAGTCCCTATGGTTCCAAGACATAAGCCTTGACAATATTTTTGGATTACCTTTACTAAAAACGTATTTTTAGCTTCATAAAAGCAAATCTCTTGAGTACATTTAAAACCCTTTTTAAACAAACATTCATTTATGGTTTGGCAACTGTGCTACCAAGAATGTTGAGTTTTTTGCTTGTGCCTTTATATACAGATCCTAGAGTACTTTCATCTCCTGCGGAATATGGAAAAGTTTCTGTGATTTTTTCCTATTTCGTACTGTTCAATGTGATTTTGGCTTACGGAATGGAGACGGCTTTCTTCAGGTTTTTTAATAAGGAAGAGCATAAAAACGAAGTGATAAGTACTTCAGCAATTTCATTGATTGTTACATCTCTTGGCTTTTTTGCATTGGCACTTTTTTTTCAAAATCAAATTGCAACAGTTATTGATATTGATGTAAAATACATTAATCTCGTCATTTGGATTTTGCTTTTAGATGCTTTGGTCATCATTCCTTTTACGTGGTTGAGGGCAACCCAAAGGCCCATGCGGTATGCAACAATTAAAATTTTAAACGTAGCTGTTAATTTGGGATTGAATTTATTTTTCTTATTGGCATTAAAAGGTTTGGCTTCCGACAGTCCGATCTTTGAGAGTATTTATAAACCAAATTTTGAAATCAGTTATATTTTTATTGCCAATCTCGTTGCCAGTGCCATGACTTTGGCCTTAATGTTTCCGTTTTATACGAGAATTAAGTATGTCTTTAGTTCTGGATTGTGGAAAAGGATGCTGCGCTATGCCTTTCCTGTATTGGTTGCGGGTGTTGCATTTTCAATCAACGAAACCTTCGATAGAATTTTACTTAAAGAACTCTTGCCTCCTGACGTTGCGGACAGTCAGATTGGAATGTATTCCGCCTGTTACAAAATTGCCGTGTTCATGACCCTTTTTGCAACAGCGTATCGATTGGGCATCGAACCGTTCTTTTTCAGTCATGCCAAGAGTGAAAATCCCCAAAAAAATTATGCCAGAATTTTGGAATTTTTTATCGCTTTTGGTTCTGTTATTTTATTGACCGTTGTTGTATTTGCCGATGTTTTGAAACCCTATATTGTAAGGAGCGAAGCCTATTGGGAAGCCATGTGGGTAGTTCCAATTATACTTATTGCCAATTTTTGCTTGGGCATTTACCACAACCTTTCGGTTTGGTATAAAATTACGGACAAAACAAAAATCGGAGCCTATATTTCCATTGTAGGAGCGGTAGTTACCTTAGCCCTAAATCTATTGTTCATTAAAGAATACAGTTACAAGGCTTCAGCGATAGCTACCCTGGCCGCTTATGGAGTTATGATGTTATTATCTTATTATTTTGGAAAAAAATATTACCCAATTCCGTATAATCTTAAAAAGATAGGGATATATTTAACAGGTTCAATTGGGTTGTCATTGATTTCATTTTATGAATTTAGAGAAAACTATATGGTAGGAATACCAATGTTACTCGTATTTTTGACCATCATATATGTTTCTGAAAAAAATCAATTCAAATTATTATTAAAAAAGAAATAAAGCTTCACTAGACTTGTTGAAGCTTTGCAAAAAGAAAAAAAATGACCATAAAGATTATCAATAAATCCAATCACGAACTGCCAAATTATGAAACAATTGCCTCGGCAGGAATGGACTTGAGGGCTCACTTATCGGAATCAAGAATTTTAAAGCCTTTGGAACGAAGTATTGTTGGCACGGGCTTGTTCATCGAATTGCCAATGGGCTATGAGGCTCAAGTAAGGCCCCGTAGTGGTCTGGCCGCCAAAAAAGGAATTACGGTTTTAAATGCCCCAGGGACCATAGATGCAGATTATAGAGGAGAAATTGGGGTGATTCTTGTCAACCTTTCCAATGAGGATTTTATCATAGAAAATGGAGAACGTATTGCACAATTGGTAATTGCCAAACATGAAAGGGCAGAATGGATAGAGGTGAAAGAATTGACAGATACGCCTCGCGGAGCAGGAGGTTTTGGGAGTACGGGAACTAAATAAAGAGATGCACAGATGAAGATTATTGTACCCATGGCAGGTCGAGGTTCTCGACTTCGCCCTCACACATTGACCATACCTAAACCATTAATCCCAGTAGCTGGGGAGCCTATTGTACATCGTTTAGTAAAAGATATAGCGAAAGTTATTAAGCAATCCATTGAAGAAATTGCTTTTATATTAGGTGATCCTGCTTTTTTTGGTGAAGATGTTGTGGAAAGCTTGACCCAGTTGGCCCATAGTTTAGGAGCTAAAGCTTCAATTTATCGACAAGATCAACCCTTAGGAACTGGTCATGCAATTATGTCCGCAAAAGCCTCTCTTTCTGGACCAGCAGTAATTGCCTATGCTGACACCTTGATTAGGGCAGAATTTGATTTGGATCCTAACGCAGATGCAGTGATTTGGACCAAAGAAGTGGATAATCCGGAAACCTATGGGGTAGTTAAGTTAAATGCAAATAATGACATTGTGGAATTGGTGGAAAAACCAAAAGTATTTGTATCCAATCAAGCAGTTATTGGGATTTATTATTTTAAGGATGTTGCCGTTTTAAAACAAAAATTACAAGAAGTTTTAGATGAAAACGTTACTAATGGAGGAGAATATCAAATTAATGATGGCATTAAACGTATGATAGCAGATGGTAACATATTTAAAACTGGAACGGTAAGTGACTGGATGGATTGTGGCAATAAGGACATAACAATAGAAACAAACTCTAAAATGTTAGCGTTTTTGCATAAAGAGGGCGATGAACAAATGATAGCGTCAACGGTAACGCTAGATAGTTCAAAAATTATAGAACCCTGTTTTATTGGTGAAGATGTGATGTTAAAAAACGCAACAATAGGCCCCAATGTGTCTATTGGAAATCATTGTATAATAGAAAATTCAACCGTTAAAAATAGCTTAATACAAAGTTATAACACGATTAAAAATGCTAATTTAGATGAAGCCATGATTGGCAATCACGTTACATTTGACGGAACATTTACAAAAATCAGTATTGGTGATTATTCGGTTTTAGAATAAAAATTGAATAGCATACTAAACGTAAAAATGAAGCAAAGAACCTACATATTCATATTTATAATTGGAACCCTTTTATTTCCACAGCTAAATTATGCTCAAATAGATTTCAACAAGCGTCCTGATGATGACCTTGGCAATGTGGAAGATGAATTTCAGGAATTGTTTTTTGAAGCCCTAAAACAAGAAGGGATAGAAAACTATCAGCGTGCTGTTGATGCACTTCTAAAATGTATCAATATAAAAAGCTCTGAACCAGCCGCGTATTACGAATTGGGCAAAAATTATAATAAACTCAAAAATTTCGGAGCGGCTGAGAATGCCCTAAAAAAAGCCATTTCAAAAGA
This sequence comes from Flavobacteriaceae bacterium, assembly GCA_036396455.1. Classification (GTDB taxonomy): domain Bacteria; phylum Bacteroidota; class Bacteroidia; order Flavobacteriales; family Flavobacteriaceae; genus Geojedonia. Next base: position 2,893 of record DASWKU010000111.1, on the reverse strand, counting down.
ACCGGACAACGAGTGGTACCTTGACGAGCTATATGAGGTCTACATTCAACAGGACGATATCAATAAGGCCATCAAAACCATTAAACAATTGGTTAAATACCACCCAGAAGACTATAAACAGGATTTAGCTGCGTTGTATATAAAGGACAAAGATTATAAGAATGCCTTGGAAGTGTTGGACGAATTGGACAAGGAATTTGGAGTTAATAAGGACAGGGATTATTTGCGCAACCAAATTTATGACATTACAGGAAAGGATAAAGACAGAATAGAAAATCTGGAAGAACGCTTAAAGAATGAGCCTGACAATGAAATTAATTATCTCAATTTAATCTATCGATATAGCGAAACAGGCAAAAAGGACAAAGCCTTTAAAACGGCCAAACAGCTCTTGGAAGTTAACCCCAATTCACAATTGGTGCATTTGGCATTGTACAAGTTTTATCTGGATGATAATGATACCGAAAATGCAATTCATTCCATGAAAATTGTATTGATGAGTTCAGAGATTAAACCAGACGCTAAAGCCAAAGTGCTCAATGATTTTGTAAATTTTGTGGCAACCTATCCAGAATTTGAACCTGATTTATTGGAAGTTACCACATTGGTGAGCAATGATAAAAGTGCCAAGACGCTTTTGGAGCTTGCTCAATATTATTTAAAAATTGGAGATAAAACCAAGGCATTGTCCTATTTTGAAGAAGTATTAAACGAAGATCCCAATAATTACTCAGTTCTAAAGGATGTTTTATTGCTTCAACTGGATTTAAATCTTGATGAGCAAGCTGCCAAAAGAAGTGAACAAACCATAGAATTATTTCCGGCCCAACCCATTTTTTATCTCATTAATGGTGTCGCCAACATTAAATTAAAACAACCCAAAAAAGCCATTGAAAGTTTAGAAACGGGCTTGGATTATATTATAGATGATGTTAAAATGGAAATTGACTTTTATACCCAATTAAGTCTGGCCTATCAATTGGATAATAATATAACCAAATCGCAAGCGTTTACTAAAAAGGCAGAAGCCCTAACTAAAGGACAACATCCATAATGAAGCTAATAAGAATACTTGTTTTAATCCTTACCGTAGTTGCATTTGGATGTAAATCCACCAAAAGCATCACTTCAAAAGGCAAGCTTAATGCAAATATGACTGCAAAGGAGCTGATTTTGGAAAACCAAACTCAAAAAGCTAGATTTAAAACCCTTCAGGCCAAAGTAAAAATTGAATATACCCAAGACGAAAGAAGCGAGGGTTATACCGTTAATCTAAGAATGGAAAAGGACAAAATCATTTGGATCAATTCGGTTTTGGGATTGGCCAGGGTGATGATAACTCCAGATCGAGTAAGTTTTTATGATAAGATCAACAATCAATATTTTGATGGGGATTATAGACTGTTGAGCGATTTGTTGGGTATCGATCTGGATTTCAAAAAAGTGGAAAGTTTATTATTGGGAGAGTCCATTTACAATTTAGAGGTGGACAAATATAAACTTTCAACACAGGAGAATTCTTATGTTTTGGAGCCTAAAAAGCAGCAAGCTGTTTTGGAACTTTTCTTTTTGCTCAATCCTTCCCATTTCAAAATGGACTCACAGCAACTGTATCAACCTTTAAAACGAAGAATTTTGGAAATTGACTATAAATCCTATCAAAAAGTCAAGAAACAGATCCTTCCTGAAAATTTAAAAATTATAGCTGTTGAAGATACAGATCAGGTGACTATTGAAATGGAATACAGATCGGTTTCGTTAAACGAAGACCTTCGTTTCCCATTTAAAATACCTTCAGGATTTAAAGAAATCAGTATTGCAAATGCCGAATAAATCCATCTACATATTTCTTATTTCAGGCTTGCTTTTATTCAGTATTTCATCGACTGCCCAAAGCCAAAAACAGAAAGAACTCGAAGCCCAACGGCAACAATATTTGAAAGAAATTGAACAAATAAACACCCTGCTTTTTACTGGGAGAAAAAAAGAAAAATCCATAATTTCACAAGTCGAGGATTTGAACTATAAGATCAATGTCCGCAAAAATTTAATCAAGGTCACCAACGATCAAGCCAATCTTTTAACCCGTGAGATCAATGCGAACCAAAAAGAAATTTCCAGCTTAAGGGACCAACTCAAACTATTAAAAGAAGATTATGCTACAATGATTGTAAGATCTTATAAGAGCAGATCCGATCAAAGTAAAGTCATGTTTTTATTGTCATCTGATAATTTTAAACAGGCCTATAAACGCTTACAGTACATTAAACAATACGCCAATTATCAAAAAGAACAAGGCGAAAAAATAAAAGCCAAGACCGAAAAACTTCAAGAGCTCAACACCTCATTGTTAAAGCAAAAAAAGGACAAAGACAAACTCATTGAAGAAAACAGAATTGCTAAAAATCGTCTGGAAGAAGAGCTTCAACAACAGAAGGTTTTGATGGCTTCAGTACGCAAAAATTTAAACGTATACAATTCCCAAATCAAAAAGAAACAGCAAGAAGTCGATAAAATTGATAAGGAAATTGAACGCTTGATTAGGGAGGCCATTGCGGAATCCAATAAAAAGGCAGGAAATTCTTCGACGTCTAAAGGGTATGCCTTAACGGCTGAAGCAAAAGCTTTAGCCGCAAATTTTGAATTGAATAAAGGTAAATTGCCTTGGCCCGTTGAAAAAGGGGTGGTCAAGTTGGGCTATGGCAAGCAACCCTCACCTATTGACAATACGGTAACCATTAACAGCAATGGTGTTAGGATTGCAACTGAAGAAGGTGCAAAAGTGAGGGCAGTTTTTGATGGGGAGGTCACAGGAATTATAATTTTAAAAAATGCCAACCCTGCCATCATCATAAGGCACGGCAATTATTTTACCATCTATAAAAATCTTTCT
>DASWKU010000110.1:0-7668 GCA_036396455.1 Flavobacteriaceae bacterium | reverse complement strand
GACTTTTATTAAAAGCACAGACCTTTGATTTAGCACTGAACACGCTATTTCTTATACACGCTGTTGTGCCTTCGTTGTGTGTCCTGCGTTACCAAGGGTACAAGATAAATAAGTTCTTTGAAATGGTAACAAAACTTTTACAGAGATGATAGGCTTTGTGAAGAAACGGCAACGAGCCAAGCCCTAGTTACAAGGTACCCTTGGAGGTCTCACAGAAGAAGTAATCACAAAGAATTGGACTATCGGATAAGTAGTGTAGTCTACTTTTTCAAACCGCCTTAAGGTGCTGTCCGCTAAGGCGGACGGTATTGAGCGTTAAGGTCAAGGCATCTAAAGCCGTTTGTAGGGCGATTAGATGTATGGTGGTTATATGGGAGTTGAGCGAGAGCGAACCCATCGAAGACGTGTCGAAAATAACATTTATTCTGTCAAAATCAAGGAGTAGAGCGGCTCTAAGAGACAAGCTAACCAAAAGTGTTAGAAACATAGCGGAAAACTACTTACCGGCTATGTGGCAGGCGGTATTAAGAGGGCAAGAACCATATAAAGGCACTGTAAAGGAACAGGAGAACCAAAACAGAAATGAAAAGTAAAAATGACGAAAACCCCAAAAGGGGAGAGTCAGAAAGTAGCGAAGTTCTGTTTTGGGACGGATGAAGCCGTAGTAGCGAAACTACCCAAGAGAGTTCCTTAGAAATTAGGGACGAGCGAAGGGCTTCACAAAATCAGTTCATTTATTGTATAACAACTTAAAGAAAATTTAAGGATGATTTTTAATGAAGAACACAAGTCGCAACCGATAAGTAAGTTGCAAGTACAAACGGCTTTTAAGAAAATAAAAGCCAACAAAGGGAGTGCAGGAGTAGATGGTGTAACCATTGACATGGTAAGTAAGAACCCACGGAAATATCTGTATCCATTATGGAACAGAATGACGAGTGGGAGTTACTTTCCAAAAACTGTACGCCAAGTGCTTATACCCAAAGGAAACGGAAAATTCCGACCCTTGGGCATACCCACCGTTGTGGATCGGGTAGCACAGCAAGTAATTACCACCGAGTTGGAAAATGAAGTAGAACCCCATTTTAGTCCAAACAGCTTTGGGTATCGACCGAACAAGTCGGCACATGAAGCCATAGAACAATGCCGTATCAATTGTATGAAATACAGCTGGGCAATTGACTTGGACATCAAAGGGTTCTTCGACAACATTGACCATGAGCTACTGCTGAAAGCAGTGGGACATTACACCGATAAGAAACACATCTTATTGTATGTAAAACGGTGGATAGAGGTTGCTGTAGAACTACCTGAGGGTACAATCAAACCATCCGAAGGAAAAGGCACACCACAAGGTGGAGTAATCAGCCCTGTGCTAGCCAACATCTTTATGGACATTGTGTTTGATAAATGGATAGCCAAGAATTATCCTGAGAATGCTTTTGAGAGGTATGCTGACGATATTATTGTTCACTGCAAGAATATCAAAGAAGCATTGCGTTTATTGGAGGCGATAAAGCAACGATTGAAAGACTGTAAATTGGAATTAAACCAAGAGAAGTCAAAAATCGTCTACTGTCGCAGAAACCAAAAACGGCAACCACCTTTCAAGGCAAGGTATCAGGAGTTTGATTTTCTAGGCTTCACATTTAAACCGAGAATGGAAAAGAAAGGAGGGAAAATGCGTTTGGGCTTTTCTCCCGCCATCAGTCAAAAGAGTATTAGCAGAATAACAAGCGAACTGTTTAAAATGAAGATACACCGATGGGTGCATTTACCATTAAGCAAACTTGCTTATCAGTTAAGGCTCAAAATACGAGGATGGCTCAACTATTACGGAGTGTACCGCAAATCCGAAATGCGAAGGTTGTTCAAGACCTTGAATCAACGTTTATACAAATGGGTGCGCAACAAATACAAGCGGTTCAGAAAGAAGCATTGGTATTATTCACTCATTCATTTAAAAAGAATAGCCGCAAGCTATCCGAATATGTTTGAGCATTGGAAGTATGAAGGATTCAGACCGTGACTTGGATTTTGAAGAGCCGTATGAATCGAGAGGTTCACGTACGGTTCTGTGAGAGGTTTAGGGGTGAGAATCCCCTTTACCTACTCGACGTTCTTCTTAGTCCGTTTTTCAGCGTTGGCAAAGACATACTCTTTTGCAATTTTTGGCTTTAGCATTGGCTGGTGCGAATTGCAAATGTGTATGGCTATTAGCGTTGGCGTTTCACAAAACTAAACCTCTATCAAAATCAACTTGGTATTGTTGAGGAATAGTATTTCGAATGTCAACTAAATTTTGGTTTTCTCCTAATGCAAAATTATGATTATCTATCAAATCTTGTAAAAAATCAGTTGCGTTTATTCTGTGTAAACTCCTACCTGTTCCAGCAGTGAATTTTCGTGAAAGAGGTAAAGGGAAATTTCCGATATTATTATAACATTGGATTCTTCCTTCGTGAGCTCGTGCGCCTTGATTTTGATTGTTTTCCCAAGTTATTGCAGTTGTTCCGTCAGATTTTGATAAAAAACCTAAAGTTTCATAGTATAGTTCTGGTGTTTCAAATAAGATAGGATTATCCGTTCCAAATGATGGTTGATACATATATTTTTATTTTTAAGCTGCGTTATAAATTCTGCTCAATTCTCTTTTTATAGTCTGAAAATCAAGGTCGAATTCTAAATTCTCTGTTAATCCTTTATTAATTACGTAAATAAATGATTCTTTTCGATAAACAAATTCGCCTCGGTTCAATGATTGTTCAATACTGTCAGATTTTGCCAAGAGACAAACTAATTGATAATCTCGGTTTATTTGTTGTGTTCTATTACTTGGATGAGCTTTTGTGTAATGTTGTGTTGGCGTTAATTTTATCAAATTTTCCAAATAGTGCGCTAATTTTGGAAAATCTGCTCTTGGGAAAATATGATGTATTTGAGTAGCTTCTCCGTTTGCCCATTGGTCATTTATTTCGCTTTGATTGTACATTTTCCGTATCATATTCAATGCTTTTTGGACTTGATAATCCGAATAAGCTTCATTTTGCTCAATCATTAAATCTTCGTGTTCCGAAATCGCTTCGTTTCTTGAGATGTCTTTATTCTTGTCAATATCTCTCCAATTTGGACGATTGTACATTAAATCAGTATAATAGATTTGTCTTGTCGATAGTCGTCCTTTAATTGTTCCTTGAATGTTGTTTTCGCAAGAGTAAACATTTAGGATTTTTGGAAATATCCGGTTGACCTCTGTTGTTCCATTTATTGGCGTATTGCCAATAATGAACCTTTGAAAACGTGATTTTAACTCTTGGAAATCAACATTGTCAACGGTTCCATTTAAGCATTTATTTTTAAAGGATTCAAAAAAACGAATTAGACCACTGTCACTTAAAACCTTAATAAGATATAGATTTAAAAAAATAAAAGCATTCCTTTCTTTCATTCCAATAAATTCGAGTATGCTTTTATTTGAAATACTATAGAGATTTCTGTTTCCCTCTTTACGCATATTCAAAACACCTGCATAAGCCAAAGTTCTTAATGGTTGCGAGGTGAATTTGTCGTATTCCTGTCTTGTGGTTTGATTTTGGGCATCAGGTTTGTTGAAAATTGCCTTTACATTTGTGTTGAAGTAGTTATCATTCCAAATGTCGTCTTTAGTAAATTCAATTTCCCTGTCGGCAACGTAATTCAAAACACAGTCAGCCATAATGGAAAGTACATCAGGCGTTACTTTCTGGTCCATAAATCGAGCGTCTTTCGATTTTCTTACATCAAAATCATAATTTTGTAAGTGGTTTTCAATTTGTTCAATCATTCAGTTAGTTCTTTTAATAGACCGAAGAAAAATACGGAATTATTGTCAATATTTAAGGAACGAGTTCCGTGATTTCTTGCTACTCGATAATATTTTTCAAATTCTTTTGTTCCATAAAATTCCAAATCTAATTCTGTTGGCAAACGACTTCCATTTTTTAGGGTAAGCAAAGCGACAGAACCATCAGTGATTGTGTTCTTTGGCAAAAAGGTTGCTCTTGGATAATAAGTCAAATTAGGAATCATCACAATATCTTTTTCATTAAGATATTTTGAAACCGCCAAATTTTCTAAATCGTCAATATAACAATCGTAACTATCAAGGTTTTTAATTTTGTTGCTTCCAACATTTCGAGATTTTAGAACTCTGACCTCTCCATCTGACTTTGTCAATTTTTTTGTGATTTGTCTATCTCTAAAACTTTGAAATATGTCGAGTTTCATCTTTGATGCGATTTCATCGAACTTTTTATTGCGATATATCAACCAATAAGGGAAATCATTTGATAAGATATAGTCTTTCTTTTTTTTAGAATAAGAATTATCAATGAAGCTTTCAATTGTTATTTCATTACTTGCCTCGATATTTGTTTTTGTAGCAACTAAAAAACTTATAGTTTCGATTTTTACACCTTTGAAAGCTTTCTCTCCATAATCACAAATCTTTTCTAATTCTTGATTTTTAAGAAGTTCACGAGTTTTGTCGAATTCTGGTGAGTTCAATAGGCTTTTAGGCACAATGAGAGAAACGTAATTTCCTAATCTGATAGATTTTTCAATAAAAAAGGAAAATAGATTGTTAGTGTCAGTGTTGAAAAGCCCAAACTTATAAAGTTCGAGTAATTCTTTGTTCTTGGTTAACTTTTTGTAAGGCGGATTACCAACAACTATATCATATTTTAATTTTGAATTCCAAAGTAAAAAATCAACATTTTTAAAGTTTATTTTAAAATTTTCTGGAATTTGAAATTTGGATAAAATCGTTTTTAAAACTTTTAGTGAATTGTTGTCAATATCGCAGACATCAATAATTACTTCATCTTTTTCTTTATATTTTTCAAACAAAAGCGGAATAAAATTTCCCACACCAACAGATGGTTCTAAAATCCTTATTTTTTTCTTTTGTTTAAGTATTGGTAAATCTTTGATTACAGTAAACGCAATATCTTTCCGAGTGAAATATGCTGATGTTTTTTGGCGTTCAGAATTGGAATGTTCTGCAATCAGAAAAATGTTTTCTAAAGAATAATTTTCATAGTTTTCATTTATGAAATTTATTAGATTTTCTGGCTGTTTTAAATCATTGACTTTTACAATTTTCGTAACGTCAACTGTACTTAAGTTTTCTTTTTCATAAAAATTCTTAATATTCAAAGCAATGTTTTTAAAAACACCTGTAGGAACAGCTTCTCCCAAACAATGTCTTATATTAAGTTCTTCTTTCTTTAAGAATTGTTTTTTCTCCAATTCACTGCGTTTATTCAAGTCTTTTGTTTTAATGTGAGACCATTCAAAACTTTCTGGAATTGACATCATTCGCATTAATTCACGGATTGAGAAAACTCTGTTGTCCCTTGGATGGACCGTATTTTGGCTTGATAGAATGTCGTTCCTTGTGTGCACACAAGGACCTTCTTTATCCCAATACCATCTTGCGTATTTGTCCCCGTTTTTACTTTTGTTGTTAACAACAACTCCATCTATAATTCTATGTGGTGTTCTTGATGCTTCTTGATTTTCAAATGCGGATTGACCCTCTTTTAGGTTCTCAATCCAAGAAAGCATTTTTGGGTCGTATTCCCGAAATGCGTGGAAAATGTCACTTGAAATTTCTCCCATTTTATTGAGAGCTGTTAGGTCGCCAATTAATTCACGTAGCGTTAGTGCTTTTTGGTTTTTTGGAAAAATGTCGTAAGGTGATATATTTTGAATATCTTTTCTAACTCCAATGACCAAAGTCCTCGTTCTGCTTGAATTTGAACCGTATTCTTTAAAATTTACAATTTTGGACAAAATATTATAGTGTCCACCAAGGTTATATTTTATAGCTTCTTTTATTGGTTTATCAATATCATCAACGTCTGTACAAATTGTTTTTAAAAATGCTCGAACATTCTCAAATATGAAAAATTTTGGACGAACCTGTTCAGTTATTTTTATAGATTCAATTACAAGTGAATTTCTTGATTTTTCGTTGTTCTTTTTATGATTTGCAACAGACATTCCTTGACAAGGTGGTGTCGCTATTATTACATCTGGTTCTTTGATTTTATATTTTTGTTTCCAAAATTCAAGTTCGGCAAACAGTTTATTTTTTACTTCGGCATTCGAAATGTCGCCCTCGATATAACCACTTTCATATTTACATTTGTTGTTGAAAGCCTGTATTTTAAGTCTTTTTGTCAATAATTCATTGGTGGCAATACATTCAAACCCGTTTAATTTGAAACCGTAGCAACCAACTCCTGCACTGCTAAAAAGACTGATATATGTTAATGGTTTTTTCATAATTCAAGTTTGCCTTGTACAGCGTTTACGTTCTTTAAATAATTCGAAGTGTCTTCAGCTACGGAAAACACCGAATCCGAACATTTATATTTATGAGCTTCTCTTGCGAATTTGTCGGCAAAGAATAAGTCATTAATTATTTGGCCATCAATTTTGAGTATTTCTGATAGTTTTTTAAGCTTTGAAATGCTGAACTTTTGCGTTCCATTTTCAATTCGACAAATCGCGCTTGTGTTGATGCCAATACGATTGCCAAATTCGGTTTGCGTCCATTCCTTTTTTTCTCGTTCCTTTTTAATAAAATGTCCGAAACTTGGCATATTTCTTATTTAAGTTCTATTTGACCTAATTTTAGCAAATGTAATTATAATTTGCGAATTTTATATCAACTTCGTAAATATTTTTGAAGACAGGATTTGAGCGCAAAGGCAAAAAAACAGCTCTTTTATTTTTTTGAGCGTTGGCTTTGAGCGTTGGAAAAAAATAAATGTGCTGTTTGTGCGGTGGGTTTTTCCGAAGGGTTTTTAATGGTAGTTCGGGTTTTTTTAGCTTGTGGGCAACGTGTTTGTGTAAGAATAGTTGCGTGTGCAAGCAACTAACTTACTAAAAATGGAACGAACCAGAGGAAAATCCGTAGGATTTTCCGAGTAGGCAAGAACCAAGCAATTATTTTTACACGGTGTTACCTGCTGGCTTTTATTTCGTTTAATATTTTTCTTTTTCGTTTTTCGGTTACAACTTTGACCCAATAAGTTATTATAACATCATAACCGGATTCAATTTGTTCTTCCGCTGTCAGTTTTACAACCCAAGTAGCAATTTTATCTTCGCTTTGATTCCGTTGTTTAATTTTATCGAAATAATCAGATTTCGTTCCAATTTTATTTCCGCTGTTTCCTGTTACGAAAATCACTTTTTTAGCTGTAAAGTCAAAGTTCTGCTTATTATAATCGGTCATATAATCATTCAGGAATTCAGATTCCGTTTGAGTGAGTTTCGGATTATTGTCAATTCCACATTCAGCGAGGTTTTGCCCAATTAAGTTGAGTGAAATCAACATTAATATTATCGTTATATTTCTCTTCATAAGTTCGATTTCCAGCTTGCAGGTAACGTGTTTGTATATGAAAAGTTGCGTGTTTGTGTGCGAGGATTTTCCGAAGGAAAATCGGAAGCCTGCAAACAAGCAACAACCTTTGTGCTAGCTAAAACTAGCAATTTTTTATATACGGTGTGCCTGTTGCACAAGTCTAAGATATTAATAAATTTCCTATCTTTATTTATGCAAGGCAAAAAAGACTATCAAGAAAAATTATTCGCCCATTTTCAGCTTAGCGA
>DASWKU010000109.1:0-6415 GCA_036396455.1 Flavobacteriaceae bacterium | reverse complement strand
GGGTGGTGGAGCAGGTATGGCACCCATGCGTTCACACCTATACCATCTTTTCAAAACCTTGAAAACGGGCAGAAAAGTGACCTATTGGTATGGTGGACGCTCAAAACGCGAGCTGTTTTACCTAGACCACTTTAAACAACTGGAAAAAGATTTTCCAAACTTTAAGTTCTATTTGGCATTGTCTGAACCCTTACCTGAAGATAATTGGAAGGTTAAGGCCGATATTGACGCCCCAGGAGATGGTTTTGTGGGCTTTATCCACAATTGTGTGATCGATAATTATTTGAGCAAACATGAATCGCCTGAAGATATTGAACTGTATTTCTGTGGACCACCGTTAATGAACAAGGCGGTTCAAAAAATGGGCGAAGACTTTGGTATTCCTGATGAGCATATTCGTTTTGACGATTTTGGAGGATAACATTCCTGCGCCTGCCTGTCAGCAGCTACAGTGTACCCACAAATATTTTCTAGAAATTTAATTACAAATATTTGCCACGAATACACGAATTTCCGCTTTTACCAAAGCCTCCAAGCCTGCAAAGGCTTGAAATTCGTGCAATCTTTAGTGCTTTTTTGACTTTTAACAGGTAAGGCATGTTCGCATATATATTTTTCTAAAATATTTATGAAAATTTCACGAATTTATCACGCCTACCGCATGATTTATCAAGAAATAATTCGTGAATTAGTGGCGTTTTAAAGATGTGGGTACACCGTTACTGTCTGTAGACAGGAAAGCAGGAAATCGAAGATTCAGCGAAGCCAATCATAAATAGAATTCTAAAATATGAATAAAGACAAAGACCCGACGAAATGTTGGGTCTTTATTTTAAATCATTTCTGATAACTCATATTTGGGCTGATCACTTTCAAACTCAAACAATTTGGAATAATCCATAACGTTTTCAATGCCATCGAGTTTACAAAGATATTCCACGGTTTTGCTAAGTCCATTAAATAGGGTCTCTTTATCGGTGGGATCGTTTGGTTTTTTACAATTTCGGTCAATAGGAAGTGAATAGCCACACCCTTTTAAAAATTCAGCCTCTATTTGCAACAGTTCCAAAGGTGTATAACCATTGAATCGACGTCCAAAATTTTGATTCACCATTCCAACATAGTTTAAAACCATCGACCCATGTAAATCGGTCAAATATTTCCAACCATCGGAATTGTCCAATATGTTACCTACAGCGCATTGTTTACAACATTCTGGGTGTAATGCACCATCATTAAAAGCCCTGTAAAGTTTTCTCAATGCATTATCTAATCTTTGTGACATTTTAATAGGACTCAATTTTTCTATTACAAGATACTAAAATTTATAATGTCTGTCAATAAAGTCCCTTATGTTCTTGTTATGCTCTTGTAATTCATTAAGTCTATTTATAGTCCAACCATAATACAGTAAACGTATAGTGAGAATGCTTTCAAAGACGGGATCACCAACAATATCATTTGGACTAAAGGTCGGCTTTTTTACCGTAATTCCTTCAAATAGTGATTTGGAAAGTTGTGCCTCATTAATCTTTTTACCGTAGGCTATTCCGCCAAATTTATCATTTGAATAAGCCTGAATTATTTCCTCATTATCGAAGAGCCATTTATTGGTTAAAAAGGTCAATTCCAAAACTGAGGAATATTGATTTAATAATGCCTTTAGTGAGTCATTTCTTATCAAATTAAATTCTTCATTATTAAGTATACGCTTAAATGTCGAAACTTTTGGTGAATACCCTGGACCTATACATGCGTGAACAATAAGAGTTAAAAGACTGTCAGCTGAAATATTGATTTGGTTTTCATTACAAAAAATCAATAAATGTTGACTATTTTTTTCGTTTGAGGAAATTGAATTGATACGTTCGCCCAAATATTGTGAGTTGGCTATAAATTCATCATAAAGTGATTTTACAATTATGTTTTCCTTAATTCGTTCTTTGCGTTGCTCGTTCCAATTATTTATTTGCAAAGCAATGAGAATACCAATAACCACCAATACAATTTCTCCGATTGCATATTTAAAATATCTTTTGGTTTTTCCTTCTTCCAAAAGGTTTTTGCGGATGGTTCTAAAAAATTTGATCATTCTTTTAATTTTATTTTGTCCCGTTAGGGACTTTATGTTGGTAGCAAATATTATTTGTGATGCTTTTAATGTGCCTTTAGGTACATGATATGGCGTACCTAAAGGCACGCTGAATTGGTTCGTTCTCGTATGTTTCTACCCATATGTTGTTCCTAACGGGACAGGATTTCAAAATCCCACTGACCAACAACACAATTTCGCCAATGGCGTATTTGAAGGTTTTGCCTTCATTAAAAAGGTTTTGGTGGGTGTTTCTAAAGAGTTTTATCATGGTTTTGAAGTTTTAATAAACTTAAAAAATAATTTATTAACTGGTTTCCTTTCTCAAAACCTCCAACGGTGGCCTTTTAATAACACTTCTGCTATTGGCCATGCCAATGGCAAGGACCAAAAGTGTAATACCGGGGAACAATACAACAAAAGGAAATATTGAAGGTGTAAAAGGTGTTTCAAAAATCCATAAAGCCAGTAACTGACTTCCAATCAAGGAGAGTAGGATTCCCGTTAAACCACCAATAACTCCTAAGTAAGTATATTCCAAGGCAATGATTTTAAGTATTTGATGGCTTTTTGCTCCCAGGGTTCGGAGCAACACACTTTCCTTGATACGCTGGTGCTTGCTGGTACGTACCGCGCCAAGGAGTACAATAATGCCTGTGAGAATACTGAAAAATGCCATAAAATTGATGATCCAAGCAATCTTATCCAGCAGTTTTTCCACCACATTTAAAATTTGCCGAAGGTCCAAAATGGAAACGTTCGGAAATTTAGTGACCAATTCCTGCTGTAAAACAGCAGAAGCCTGTTCGTCTGGGACATGGGTTGTAAGCACGGTAAATTGTGGTGCATTTTCCAATACGCCACTAGGAAACAACACCATAAAATTGGGCTGCATTCGGCTCCAGTCCACCAACCGTACACGACCTACAACCGTATGGATCAAAACGCCTTGAACATTGAAGGTGATTTCATCGCCTAAATTTACTTTGGCATCTTCAATAAAATTATCGCTTACCGAAATAGGTACTAAATCGGTGGTTGTGACCCTGGGCGTAAAGTCCCCCGACATTAATGTTTCTGATGCAATAAGCGAATCTCGATAGGTTACTCTAAATTCGTGGCTCAATATCCATCTATTGACTTGAGAGGTGGTATCTTCCCGAATTTGGTTTACTGTTTTGCCATCAATGCTTTGAATTCGCATGGTAACAATTGGGATATTGTCAATTACAGGATTTCCATTATCGTCTATGGTTGCTGCAACATCTTCAGTTTGTTCTTTTTGAATATCGAGCAATATCATATTGGCACTATTGGCTTTGGATTCAATAGATGCCTGCGATAACAACAGGTTTTTGCTGAAATAAAGCGTACTGATCAAAAACGCACCCACTCCTATGGTAATCACCAATATCAAGGTTTGGTTTTGTGGACGGTACAGATTGAGTAAACTGGTTCGGGCTACAAATCCCCAGGAATGCGGAAAGAATTTTTTGATGGCTTTCATAACACCATGGGCTATCCCACCAAGTATGGAAAAGGTAATGATGATACCAATTAGAAACGCTATTGAAAAGGAAAAATTTTGCAACAGCCAATAGGCAAACAAAAAGATAAAACCAAATATTGATGCCAAAACAAAAAGTCCAGCCTTAATTGATCTTGGATTGATGTCTTCCTGTATACGTAGTGCCTGTAATGGGGACGTATAAATCGTACCAATCAATGGATATAGGGCAAACAAAACCGACATGAATACTCCCAATAAAATGCCCATGACAGTGGTTTTTGGCACCAATGTTATTTGAACATTTAGAGGCAATAAATCTTGTAAAATATATGGAAACAATTGTTGCAAAACCAATCCCAAAAGCGTCCCAATAATGCCACTTAACAGACCAATAAAGGCAATTTGGATGAGGTAAATTAAAAACGTTTGTTTTTTGGTTGCTCCTAAGCATTTTAAAATGGCAACCGAGCGCAGTTTTTCTTTGATATAAATATGAACGGCACTGGCAATGCCAACACAACCCAATAACAACGCTATAAAAGCCACGAGATTAAGAAACTTACCAAAGTTATCGTAACGTCTGCCCAATCGTTCACTGGTGGTGGTATGGATGTCCAAATCGGCATCTTCCAAATCCAGTCGTCTATCAATAGCTTTGTCGAGGAGGTCAAGGTCTGTATTAGGTTGAACAAAATAAAAAACGTAATCCAATCGACTTCCTGTTTGCACAAGACCTGAAGCTTCAATAAACTTAAAGGGGATAATTACCGGAGGAGCGATAGAACTAAATATCGACCTGCTACCAGGAACAGATTTTAAAGCACCTCCAATTGGCAATGTTACATTTCCTATTTTTATGGGATCTCCAACTTTTAACCCAAGTTGTAGCATCACCGTAGCATCTACCAAAGCCGTTTCTTGTTTCTGATAGTTTTCGGCGGAAGTTACTGGTTCAGATTCAATCTTACCATAGAAAGGAAAACCGCCCTCTATACCCCGAACTTGGACCAACTTAGTCCCGTCATGGTTGGGGAATGCAGCCATTGAGGCAAAATTAATTTCACGGGCATCGGCACCTCCCAAAGAATCCATAATTGCAGTTACAGTCTCATTGGGTGCTTTATCACTATCTATCTTAAAGTCACTGCCCATCAAAGATTTGGACTGTAAAGCAATATTCTCTTTTAAATTTTCGCTAAAGGATTGAATGGAAACTACGGCAGCGATACCCAATACTATGGATGCCATAAACAGTGTTAATTTTTTCCAACTTGCTTTACCATCTCGGTATGCCATTTTTAACAACCAACCTAAACCAACCTTTGACATCTTTTTGTTTTGTGACATTAAACCAATGTGGTGTTTTCAATAATGCTTCCACCCTTAAGTTTAAGAATGTGGTTGGTTTTTTGGGCCAGTTCCATATTATGGGTTACAATAACTAAGGTTGTGCCCGATTCTTTATTTAGGTCGAACAGAAGCTGAATCACTTTTTCACCGGTTTCTGCATCGAGATTTCCAGTGGGTTCATCGGCAAACAGAATGGTTGGATTGTTGGAAAAAGCCCTAGCTAATGCCACTCGTTGTTGTTCACCGCCCGATAATTGGGATGGGTAATGGCCCAAACGGTTAGCAAGCCCAACTTTTTCTAAAAGTTCCACAGCTTTTTTTGTTGCCTGTTTATCACCCTGTAGTTCAAGTGGTACAGCAACATTCTCCAATGCTGTAAGCGTTGGCAACAACTGAAAATCCTGAAAAATAAAGCCTACTTTTTGATTGCGCAGTTGGGCGCGTTCGTCTTCAGTTAGTTTATCCATTTCAGTACCACAAAGTTCTACAGTACCAGAATCGGATTTGTCCAAACCGGCACATAACCCAAGAATTGTCGTTTTTCCACTACCTGAAGGCCCTACAATGGCAAATGTGTCCTTCGCTTCAACCGAAAAACTTATATTTTTTAGAATGGAGAGTTTTTTTGAACCACTGAAATAACTTTTCTCCAAGTTATTAACGTTTAATATCTTTACCATGACTATTTTATAGCGTCGTTTATATATCCGACAAATTAAGAAAAATGATTTTAAAATAAATTCTAAGGCTATGCGGACCCTGTTAATGTTTTGTTATTTTTTATTGCTGATTATAGGTACGTCATGTGGTGAGACCAGCAATAAAAAATCGACAAACGCTAATGATAACATCGGGACCAGTGATAGCTTGCAATCAACAACTGCTAAAGATAAGGTTATTTTATGTTTCGGAAACAGTTTAACTGCTGGGATGGGTTTAAATATTGAAGAGGCTTTTCCTGCAGTGATACAAAACAGATTGGATTCGTTGGGATTGCCCTATCAAGTTGTAAATGCTGGGTTAAGCGGTGAGACTACGGCAAGCGGTAAAAACAGAGTGTCTTGGGTGCTGAATCAAAAGGTGGATATTTTTATTCTGGAACTTGGTGCCAATGATGGTTTGCGTGGCATCCCCCTTAGTGAAACCAGAAATAATTTGCAGGCCATTATAGACATCGTGAGAGAAAAAAACTCCGATGCTCAAATTGTTTTGGCTGGGATGCAGATGCCTCCAAACTTGGGAGCAGACTATACTGCAGAATTTAAAAATATTTTTCCTGACCTCGCTAAAAAAAACCAACTGAAACTTATACCCTTTTTACTTGAAAACGTTGCGGGCATTCCGGAGTTGAATCAGCAAGACAGGATTCATCCAACGGTGGAGGGTCAAAAAATAGTCGCCGAAAATGTTTGGTTAATACTGAAGGATTTGCTTTAATTTATTAAGTGGAAATTTTTGAATAG
>DASWKU010000108.1:0-5283 GCA_036396455.1 Flavobacteriaceae bacterium | reverse complement strand
ACGCTTGCAATGCAATCTTCCATAATTTCATTGCTATCCTGTAAAAACGACAGGGTTTTATTAAAATTCTGTAAAATTTGTGGATTGATTTCCTTTAGTGTTGGAATCACCTCATGTCTCAATTTATTCCGCAGGTACTTTGTGGCAATATTACTGCTGTCTTCCCGCCATTTGAGTTTGTTCTTGATGGCATAGTATTCCAATTCCTGTCTCGAAAATGGCAATAAAGGCCTCACAATGTTGCCGTTAATCTCTGGAATTCCGGTCAAGCCCTCCAATCCGGTACCACGGGAAAGGTTGATGAGAAAGGTTTCCAAATTATCATCGGCATGATGGGCCGTCAACACATAGTCAAAATGAAGCTGTTCCATCAAATCGTCAAACCATGCATAGCGCAGCTCACGAGCTGCCATTTGCGTGGAAAGTTTATGGGTTTTGGCATAAGCTTCCGTATCAAAACTTTCGATAAACACTTCAAGGTTCAAATCTTCGGCCAACTGTAATACAAAATCTTCATCGGCATCACTTTCATCGCCACGCAAATTGAAGTTGCAATGTGCCAAGGCAATATCAATCTCCATTTTATGACATAAATGGGCCAATACCACACTGTCCATTCCACCGGAAATGGCAACAAGGCATTTGCTCTTGGCCAGAAACGGGAGTCTTGAATTTATATGGTCTCGCAATTTTTGTAACACTCACCAAATATACAACATTGAGGACTTAATTAGCGTTGATATTTAAGTAGAAAATGATAATTATCATAACCTAAAACAATTTTATTCCGTATATTTAAGATGGCTATATCTAAAATTTTAAATCATGAAAAATTTAAAATATTTCGAGGAAAAAATGTCCCAATCTGTATTCGATAAAAAAGTGCTTTCAGCAATTCAACATTTGCATCCCTATGTCAAGCATCGGCTTTATATTGCAGAATCCATTGGAATCTTGCCAAAGAATATGTTTTCATCAAATGGAATTATCGATGACAGTATTGTAGAACTTTACAACAAAGGCTTCGACAAGGATGCCCAAATGCACACGATTAAGCTTGAATTATTTAAGATTGTTGAACGCCATTTGAAAACTTTATTTAAAAAAGAAGCGTTTCATAAAAACACATTGAGCACAGATTTTATTTTGAAAGACGAACTGGAAAGCCTAAATGAAGTTTATACCATTGATGCAGATTTTGATTTTATAATGAATGATGAGTTAAATGATATTTCATACAAACAACAAAACAACCAAAATCATATGTTTTTATATGATATTGATGATTCCACCATTTTTAATGCTTTTGAGGTTAATGACGTTACTCCTAAAAGCAAGGAAAAATTCCTTGGAAGTATTTATAGCAGATTGCCCATGAAAGTTTCTGACATCATTGACCTTTATGCCTTTGGAAAATTGGATTATAATGAAATTTCCAAAGTGAAACAATTGGACATTGAACGTGTGGAAAAAATATTCAAGGCATTCAATAAACGGTTCAAAAAAAATTTGGTCTAGTGTTCCAAAACCTCGCGCATGGCTTTGGCTTTCACCAAACATTCCTCATATTCCTTCACGGGATCGCTTTTTGCCGTAATGGCACTACCAACCGAATAAGATGCATACCTTTTTTCTTCATTATATAAAATACTTCGGATCACCACGTTAAAATCGAAATCACCATTTGGTGTAAAATAACCAACCGCACCTGAATATAGCCCACGTTTGGTTTCCTCTAAGGTTTCTATGATTTTCATGGCCGAAATTTTTGGAGCCCCGGTCATGCTCCCCATAGGAAACGTGGATGTGATCACCTCAACAGGATGGGTGGTCTTATCAATTTTTGAAGTCACCGTGGAAATCATTTGGTGCACTTGGGCAAAGGTGTAAACGTTACACAATTCCTCAATCTTTACACTTGCTTTAATGGCGGTATGCGACAAATCGTTGCGCACCAAATCGACAATCATAATGTTTTCGCTACGCTCCTTTTCATCACTTTGAAGATTCCTTTTTAACTGTTCGTCTTCACTTGCGTTTTCCGAACGTTTGGCAGTTCCTTTTATAGGCTGTGAAATAATCGTGTTACCTTCCTTTTTTAAATAGCGTTCTGGCGAAGCCGAAAGCAAATAGTTATTATTATATTTTAAAAAGGTTGCAAATGGCGTTTTTGAAATGTTGTTCAGTTTTTTAAAGGTGTCCAACGGATGTATTTGAACATTTTCAACATAGCATTCCTGACAAAAATTGGCCTCATAAATGTCTCCCCTATGAATATGGCCTAGCATGGTGTTCACCTTTTCAAAATAGGCATCTTTATGGATTCGGAGTTTGATTTTGATATCATTTGTGGGATTGCCACGTCGTTCCTCCTCGCAATGACAGATATCATTTAGGTCTGGCTTTATTTCAGGCTCAAGAGATTGTAGGTATTGAATTTCAACAGTATTGCCCTTTATCAAAAAGAGTTTCTTGGGTTGAAAGAAAAACAGATCCGGAAACTGAAGACCATCAAAATTTTCAGAAGTCAAATCTTCCAGATCATTTTTCAAATCGTAGGTGAGATACCCAAAAATCCAATCTTTCATTTGGGTTTGATAGGCTTTCAACTGTTCAAAAGCACCGTGATAAGATGTCTGTAAACTTGAATGGGCATCAACCGCTAGAATGGCGTCATAACTCGACAAGTGGTCTTTGTAAGCATTGGAGTCCAACCAAACCACTTCATTGAACTGTTGGCTCCAAAGCAACAATTGGTCTTTAAAAGCTTCAATATCTGAAATGGTATGTGTTTGAATGGTTCGCAATTCGAAAAATATAAATTACAAATTACAGTAAATAAGCGCGCAATAGCAACTGTTGCTTTCAAATTAAAAACCTTTACCTTTGCGAACTAAAATTAGCATCGTGAGTTTTCAGGATTTAAATCTCAACACCCCTTTGTACAATGCCCTTGACGATTTGGGTTTTACGCAAGCTACGCCCATTCAGGAACAGGCCTTTAACGTGATCGCATCCGGAAAAGATGTGGTTGGGATTGCACAAACAGGCACCGGCAAAACGTTTGCCTATATGTTGCCCATTCTTAAAAACTTACCCTTTTCGAGACAGGACAATCCCAGGGTCTTGATTTTAGTGCCCACAAGGGAACTGGTGGTCCAGGTGGTTGAGGAAATTGAAAAACTCTCAAAATACATCAATAACCGTGTGCTTGGCGTATATGGTGGTGTGAATATCAATCCGCAAAAGCAGGAAGTAGCACAAGGACAGGATATAATTGTGGCCACTCCGGGGCGTTTGTACGATTTGGCCGTAAGCCATGTGCTCAAGTTAAAATCCATTCAAAAAGTTGTGATAGACGAAGTGGATGTCATGCTCGATTTGGGCTTTAGGCACCAACTGATGAACATTTTTGACATCCTTCCGGAACGCCGTCAAAATATCATGTTTTCGGCAACCATGACCGAAGACGTTGATGCTCTTATTACCGATTTCTTTATCGCTCCTGAAAAAATTACCATTGCGGTTTCCGGCACTCCCTTGGACAATATTGCACAAGCGCGCTATGAAATTCCAAATTTTTATACCAAAGTCAATTTGCTCAATCATTTGTTGAGTGACACTGAAACCTTTACAAAAGTGCTCATTTTTGTGGCCTTTAAAAAAATGGCGGACCGCTTGTTTGAACTTTTGGAAGCCGAATTTCCCAATGAATGTTGCGTCATCCACTCCAATAAGACCCAAAATTACAGACTGCGAAGCATTGAAAATTTTGAAAGTGGACAACATCGCCTGCTGATTGCCACCGATGTGATGGCGCGTGGTTTGGATATTGAGGATATCAGCCATGTCATCAATTTCGATACCCCCAATTATCCCGAAAATTATATGCACCGAATCGGCAGGACTGGTCGTGCCGAAAAACAGGGCCATACCATTGCGTTTTCTACTGAAAAAGAGTTGGAAGCCATTAAAGCCATTGAAGCCTATATGGATTTGGAAATCCCGTTGGTGGTCTTTCCCGAAAGTGTAACCATTTCCAAGGAATTGATAGAAGAAGAACGCCCACAGATACAGGAGCCCAACAATCCCATCAAACGAAAAAAGGCAACCATTGGTGATGCCTTTCATGAAAAGAAAGACAAAAACAAAAAGGAAAACTTGGGAGGTTCCTATCGTAGGGAGCTTGCCAAAAAGTACAAAAAGCCAAAAACACGGGGCGATAAGAATTTTAATCGTAGGAATAAGAAAAAATAGTTCGCAGTGTTCAGTGGCAGTAAGCAGTTAATATGCTAGGGTTATCATTTTAAAGCGTATTTCGGAAATATAACTGATAACATAGATTTCCGTTTGTGCAGGAATAGGGGCAATCAACATTGGACCCGTTTTGAAAAATTTAAAAATATACCATCTTATATACCCGCTAAACTATTTGAAGGTATTAAATTTGCAACGATTATTGGTTTAAAAAATGGATTCCAAAGAATTGTTAAAAGCCACCGACCTACTTTTAGAAATATCCTCGCTCCTAATGGTCTCTGGAGCCAATACAATTAGAGTGAATTTGACCATTGATAGGTTTGCCGATTGCCTTAATTTAAAATCCTCAAGCTTTATAAGTCATAAAAGTATTGTTATGACATTATATAAAGAAGATTCAAATGAGAGTTGTACTAGGGTAAAAAACATTCCTAATCAAGCTATAGATTTTAATATCATTTCTGCCATAAGTAAAGTGAGTTGGGATACCTTAAACCATAACTGGACCATAGAACAAATAGCTGATGAAATCCATAAAATAAACAAAAAAAAAAGATATCCGAAACTATTTGTGCTTGTTGCCGTTAGTTTGGCAGGTGCTGGATTCTGCAATATTTTTAAAGGTGACCATTTAAATATGTTGGTAGCTTTTATGAGCACCTTTATAGGCTTGTTGGTGTTTCAATTGATGCACAGGAAAAAGTTTAATGTTTACATTCGCATCTTTTTGGCATCCTTCATTGCTTCGTTAATTGCCGGTTTTGGAGTGAAGTACAATATTGGTGCGCACCCACAAACCGCTTTGGCAACGTCCATACTCTTTTTAGTACCAGGTGTTGCCTTAATAAATTCATATACAGATTTATTGGACAATCATATTATTAATGCGAATCAAGGGTTGACAATAAGAAAAAAACAAGCTCAATTAGTTGAAAAAACAACGTCTTAAACTTGTTTAAGTTAATGATTTTCAGTATCTTAATAATCAATTTCAACAAGATTATTTTGAATGCAAAAACCAAT
>DASWKU010000107.1:0-6716 GCA_036396455.1 Flavobacteriaceae bacterium | reverse complement strand
CTATACTCATGAAATTAATTTTTGCGAAGATAAGATTTTGAATATAGTATCAAACACAACACATTTTAATTTTTTATCGAAAAAAGAAAAACGTCAATTTTTACACTTGTTAACATAATGCACACTTATATTTTAAAGTTTAGTTTAGTTTTTAAAATCATTTTTTTGCCATTGTTTTATTTCGCCTTTTCAATCTTAAAAACTAAAGAAATCGTTAAATAACTATTAAAATAGTTGTATAACTATAAAAATAGTTATAGGTTTGAAAAAATAAAACCGTATCAATAAATTCCCTTTTTCAAGGGAATGAAAAATAAATTTTTCAATGCAAAAACTAACAAATAAGGAAGAGGAAATCATGCACATCCTTTGGAAACTGGAAAAGGCTTTTGTAAAGGATGTCCTCGCAGAAATGAAAGAAGACAAACCGCATTACAACACGCTTTCCACCATTATCCGCAATCTGGAAGAAAAGGGCTATGTGGGCTATAATGCCTTTGGAAAGACCCATCAGTACTACCCCATTGTCAGTAAAGAAGCATATAAGAAACGCTTTATGAACGCTGCCATAGAAAACTACTTTAACAGCTCTTATAAAAATGTGGTCTCATTTTTTGCCAAAGAGGAAAAAATAAGTGTGGACGAACTTAAGGAGATCATTGCATTAATTGAAAAACAAGGTCCATCCTAAATCCCTGCCTGACGGCGAGGCAGGCTTCCCACCCGCCTGCCGGACGGGCAGGAAGGGAAGGGCTTAAAAAGTGGCAAAAAAATAATGATTTATTATGGAATATTTATTGAAAGCTTCAGCAGTAATCTTCATATTTTATAGCTGTTACAAACTGTTTTTACAACGTGAGACCTTTTTTGAGTCCAATCGTTGGTTTTTGCTCATCGGTCTCTTAATTGCTGTCCTGATACCATTTATTGTGATACCAGTTTATATTGAATATGTTCCCGTTGTTCAACAGTTTATTGTAACCAATGATGGCATTACAACACAAACGGCTATTCAAGATCCGTTTAATTTTATACAAATTGCTTATCTTATTTACAGTATTGGAGCACTTTACTTTTTTGTTAAATTAGGTATTCAACTTTCTTCCCTGATCCTATTATTGAAGAAAAACAAGAGCTATAAAAATGGAGCTTTCACCTTCATAGAAACCAACCATAAAGTTCCTCCATTTTCATTTTTCAAATATATTGTCTACAACAGAAATCAATTCAATGAAACCGAACTTAACCATATTATCAACCATGAAAAAGTCCATGCCAAACAATTCCATTCCATAGACATTTTGCTTATGCACCTTGCCAGCACCATATTTTGGTTCAATCCTTTTATTTGGCTGTACAAAAAAGAGCTCCAGCAAAATTTGGAATTTATTGCCGATAAAGAAGCACAGACCGTTTCCAACTGTGAAAAAAGCTATCAAATCCTTTTACTGAAGTCGAGCTTGCCCAATTACCAATTGTTCCTTGCCAATAATTTTTATAATTCATTAATCAAAAAACGAATCGTTATGTTACACAAATCAAAATCAAACAAATTGAATGTATGGAAGTATGCTTTGGTACTTCCTGTATTGGCTCTCTTTCTAATGAGCGCAAACACCAAAGAAATCTATGTTGAAAAGACAGTATCCGCCGAACATCAAGCTTCATTGGCCGATCCTTCGGTAGAAAATGAAATAACCAATGTTCTCAATTCCACAGATCAAAAAGAAAACATTTCAAAAGCATCCAGCGAACTGAAAAATACTGATTCAAAAAAAGAACAGCCAAAAAAAGTGCCATCAAATGAGGCCAACAGTCCCAAAATTGCAAAAACGATTGGGGACCATGAGATGGCAGTCATTAAAAAAGACTTCACCGATGCCGATTTGGAAGCGCTCAAATCACAATTAAAAGAAAAAGGAATTACTATAAAATTCAAGGGGATCAAACGCAATAGTGATAATGAAATTACAGCCATTAAGATTGATGTGAGTTCAAAAAAATCGAATGCGAATTACCATACTGAAAGTGATGATCCCATTCGTCCAATAAAAATTGGATTTGACTCTGAAGGCGGTAGTTTGTCCATTGGGAACTCAGGTGAATCGCATTCTGGGAAATATTTTTTTTCTGCTGAAAGTAAAGACGGAAACCATAAAATTCATACCGTTGGAAATGCAGACTATGTTTTTGTAATTGAAGATAATGATAATGATGATGATGAACATGATGAAAAAACTGTTATAAGAAAAGCTGATAAAGTCCATCAATCGCCAAAAACAAAAGGCAAAGTCCATTTTGTTTCAAAAGATGGCCATGTCACAAAAATTGAAGACAAAAATATTATTATTAGTGAAAGTGAAAGCGGAGATGTAGACACCATTCATGTTAAAAGATTGAACAAAGCAAATGCTATTTGGGTCACCAAAACGGACAATACTAAAGTATACGCATTTGAGAATAATCGTGACAATAAACTATCTATTTCTACAATTGGCGAAAAAACTCCCCTATTTATATTAAACGGAAAAGAAATCAGCAAAAAGGAAATGGACGAATTAAAACAAGATTCAATCGAAAAAATTGAAGTTCTAAAAGGCGATAGTGCCACTGAAAAATATGGCGAAAAAGGCAAAGATGGCGTAATCTTGATTACAACAAAAGATGAAGAATAATTGAAACCTTTGTATTAGTCCAAAACTCCCAAACGGTTCAGTTCGGGAGTTTTTATTTGACTGCTATTTTTTTTATAATAGATTTTCCTTCTGAACTAATCCGGACCAAATATAAGCCACTTGAAAGCTTCAAATCCAAATAAGTATTGGAGCCTAAATGAATGCTTGACAATTTCCGACCGTCTATTGTAAACACTTCAATTTCAGCTTCATTTTGAATTCCTTTAAAATAAATTCTACCCGTTGTTGGATTTGGAAATACTAGTATTTCAGAAGCACTAAAGTCCTCACTTCCCAAAGATTGATCCCAGATTTGCCCAACCATGTTGCCCCAAATATATTCCACTAAATCGGGTTCATCAATAAATGGATTTCTGTTAAATTGCCAAGTATAGACCACGTTGTTTCTGTTCATTTCATAATCGTCTGGTGGATCATTCCTGTGCCAATCCAACAAGGTTGCCAAATCACCAAACTGACCGGTCAATCCATCAGGGAATCCAATTACAATCTCCAAGCCGTTATAACGTGCCACCAAATAAAAAACACTTCGGGCCACGTCACCTTTAAATCCACCCAACGTCCCTATTGGACCTGTATATTCACCATAAAACTGATTGCCCCTAATGCTATTTTCAGGCCCGTCACTGGCCCTTAAACCGTGTGCGTCACTGTTACCGTGGCGCAAGGAGTCAGCTTCTGTGGTCCAAAAGATATCTTTGCCATCAGCAATATCGTCAGCATCAATGCTAAAGTATCCCGCACGCGATCTAGGGAACGTGTGTTCTCTGTTCCAAGTTCCTAAATTATTTGATGTAGTCTGAAAATCCAGTTTAGCTCGCCCTATTTCCAAATATACCAACCACACCTGATTGCTGTTTTCAGGATTCTGATCGGCCTCTTTTAAAATATCGATCACATCGGCATAGGTTTGCGCTCTTACCACATTGGGATCGGCAATAATGTCCTGTAAAGCTTGTCGCAAGGTTGCTCCTGACAAACCATCCAAACTATCGTAATAATTATTGGGTTGGGCACTGCTTACTAATCCATACGTTGGGTTGATGGGCGTTCCCCAGGCGGCTGTGGTAAAATCATTGTCAACCGCCCTAATATCCAAATTATTGTTAAGTTCCAAATATTGGGCAGGTAAACTTCCAAAACTAATTTTCATCACTTCATCACCTTCGTCATCAGGATCATCAATCAATGAAATTGTGGTAGCGGTTGTATTTTGGCCTGACGGAATGGTTAAATTTGTGTTTCCGGTAAAATCTGAGGTATCAAAAGTTTGGTTATTCAATGTGATGTCAAAATTCAAATCTTCATTCACATTTTGCTCTGTTGTAAACGTAATATCAAAGGAATCCCCTTCGGTATATTGTGTTTGGGCAATGGCAATGCTTATACCATTTAGGACCACGCCACTACCATCATTCAGTTGTCTTGGGGTTGGGACGCCTACAAAATAGGTTCCATCATTGTTACGCTGAATGGAATTTGTATTGTTGCCTGAACCCTCACTAATAATTTGAATATCAGGATTAAATGATGAAAATATTGGTATTAAACCAGTTCCATCTGTTTGGGTGGTGCGATATAGCAAAACATCTACAAGTGTCTCATCGACATAAGCCAAAGTGCCATCTGGAAAATCATCCCAACTCGCTTGGTAAATGGCCACAGCATCGGCACCATTTTGAATCACGTTAGTCGAAATTAAATACTGTGGCACTGGTGAGACAGAATTGCTTCCTATGAGTAACAGACCGTTAACATCTGTTGAATAACCATCCAAATCAATTGTAAAATAGCTTGTGTTTCCTCCAGAAATCGAACCGTTAAAAAAAACTACTACATAACCATCCAAAGTAAAATTAGGTGTTTCAGAAAGTATTTCTAAAAATTCATGGTTATCTATATTGTCGCCTGGAATTGATGTATCACAGTCCAATTCATTAATGACCAATTGGGCAGCTATAAATTGAACAGAAAAAATGAAAGCAATAATTAATGCAATTTTTTTCATACAAAAACTTTTATCAAAAGTAATTATATGCAAATAAAAAAATTGATAAATATTTAATTTTAACTTTGCCATGTTTTTGAAGTTGGAAATGAAAAAAATAGCATTTAAAATTTTGGCCAAGATCAATAAAGCCATTTTGCCAAGTTTTACAAAAAGGCGACTTGATTTGAGCAAGGCTTCTAAACTTCAGTTGGCCATTATTGGATGGAGAGCATTTGTGACCATGAACGCTTTGGATTGAAATCGGTCTAGACCTTTTTTGAAATAAGAATATAAGTTTACTGTTGATTTCTATAACTTTGTCTTGAAGCATTTTGAGTTGGTGTTTTGTTTTGCAACTCTAAAATACCTAATCTTATTATGATCCTTATTTTAGGAAATTCGGGTTATATAATAAACTAATCCTTTACCCCAAGTTTTTCCAATATTATGTCCATTAAACACCATTTAGTAATTGATGCCTGCAATAAATTAGCTCCCACAAAGGCAGTGAACCATAGCCAGTTTTGATTGACATAAAAAGCAAGCAACAAACTGGTGAGTATAAATGTCCCTGCAATTCCTCTAACAATTCTATTTTTCATTACAATTAATTTTAATTTGATTTTTCTATATTCAACACTGCCAAGTGTATGTGCGACAATGTTTTTTGATTGTTGTTGAAATCCTCAATCAATTCAAATAGCTTATCCACATTTTCTTTTTTTACAAAAGCATAAAAAAGGATGGATTCTGTTTGGTTCATCTCACTTGAAAACCAATTGGACTCAATACTGTCTCCAGTACTATCTCTATAGCCCGTGACTTCTCTAAATGAGAACGTTTTTACCTCAGCTTTTTTTAGTTGGCCTTTGATGTCTTTTTCAAACTCCTTAATAGCGGTTATAATAGCAAGTTTCATCTGTTCAAGTTTTATTTTTTATTTCGGTCATCCCGATAGCTATCGGGAGGTTTGCCATTTAGTTAATGGGCATTTTATGGTATTATGTATTTAATTCTTCTTTTTCTTTCAAATCGTCTTTTTTTTTCCATTTTTTGCGTTCGGTTAAGTAATAAATTAACGGAACCACAATTAAGGTTAAAAGGGTAGAAACAATGGCTCCAGCCACTAACGAAATGGCCAATCCCTGAAAAATGGGGTCAAATAAAATGATGGAAGCGCCAATTACCACCGCACCTGTGGTCAATAAAATGGGTGTTGTCCTTACCGCTCCTGCATCAATAATGGCCTGTTTTATTGGAATGCCATCATTTAACCTAATTTCGATAAAGTCGATCAACAAAACTGAATTTCGCACCATGACCCCGGCCAAGGCAATCATGCCTATAAATGATGTAGCTGTAAAAAACGCACCCAAAAGCCAGTGGCCCAAAACAATCCCTACCAATGACAGTGGAATCGCAACCATCATGACCAAAGGAGTTTTAAAATTTTGGAACCATCCAACAATGAGCATATAAATGATGACAATTACTATTAAAAACGCAGCTCCCAAATCCCTAAAAACCTCTAAAGTGATTTGCCATTCGCCATCCCATTTTACGGTGAAATCAGATTCATCGGTAGGTTGGTCCATATACAGTTCGTTGACTTTATACCCTTTTGGAAGCTCTATCTTTTGAAGTTTTTCATTCATTCCCAAAATGGCATACACCGGGCTTTCCAATGCACCTGCCATATCTGCCAACACATAAACCACACGTTTTTGATCTTTGCGATAAATGGTCTTTTGCAAGGTTTCCTTATTCACTTTTACCAGATCACTTATTGGAATAACATCACCATTATTCCCTTTAATTTTCAAATTTTGAATATCTTGAAGCGAGGTTTTATCCCTATCATTCAATGACAATACAATGTTTACATTGTCATTGGAAGTGTCATCATATAGATTTGAAATGGGATATTCCTTAAGCAAATAAGTTACATTACCAACCACTTGCTGTGGTGCAATTCCATTTAGCATTGCTTTTTCTTTATCAACTTCCAAATGGTATTCAATTTGATCGCC
>DASWKU010000106.1:0-5328 GCA_036396455.1 Flavobacteriaceae bacterium | reverse complement strand
GCCCTAAAAAATGGCGTTGAACTCATTGCCGCACCAGAAGGAAATCGCAATGCCGTGGGCGAACATACTTTGGGAATGCTACTATCCTTATTCAACAAACTCAATAAGGCAGACCATGAAGTACGTGAAGGGAGATGGTTGCGTGAAGCCAACCGGGGTATTGAACTTGATGGCAAAACCGTAGGACTTATTGGCTATGGCAATATGGGAAAAGCCTTTGCAAAAAAACTCCGCGGTTTTGATGCGACTGTGCTTTGTTATGATATTAAACCCAATGTAGAAGACGAAAACTGTAAACAAGTGTCATTGGAAGAGCTTCAAAGCAAAGCCGATGTGGTGAGTTTACATACGCCGCAAACTCCTTTAACATTGGGAATGATCAACACTACATTTATTGACCAATTTAAAAAACCGTTTTGGTTTTTAAATACGGCTCGCGGTAAAAGCGTCGTCACCAGAGATTTGGTTGAAGCTCTAAAATCAGGTAAAATCCTAGGCGCTGGATTGGATGTTTTGGAGTATGAAAAAGCATCTTTCGAGCATTTGTTTTCTTCCGAATTGCCTAAAGCATTTAAGTATTTAATTCAGGCTGAAAATGTATTGCTCACGCCCCATATTGCGGGGTGGACTGTTGAAAGCAAAGAAAAATTGGCACAAACCATTGTCGATAAAATCAAGACCATGCGCTACCCTAAAAAAGTTTGACTCGGTTTCAAATAAATATTGCCTACAGAAGATAATTATTATCTTTATGTCATCAACCATTCATTTTAAACTTTGAAATCAGTCATCTTTTTTTTCTGCACATTCCTTATGTGTTGGCAACTTTTCCCACAAGAAGAGTTGCTTAATAGCTCGCAAGCTTTCGAGGAATATCAGAAGATTTATGACGAAATGAACCGTGCCTTCTCTGAAGATGATTACAGAACTTATAGAAGAAACTATTTCAGTGACAATGACCTACAACTGTACCTAACACAACTCTTTCAGTTACAAGACCTATTGCCCAAAATCGATGGACATCATGAACTTAAATTGAACAATTACCTGCACTCGGGGAATTGGTTTTT
The DNA here is from genome assembly GCA_036396455.1 of Flavobacteriaceae bacterium. Classification (GTDB taxonomy): domain Bacteria; phylum Bacteroidota; class Bacteroidia; order Flavobacteriales; family Flavobacteriaceae; genus Geojedonia. The sequence goes on along the minus strand of DASWKU010000106.1, from coordinate 4,258 downwards.
CAAAATTGGTTTTGCGAGACAAAGTATAGATTCCTATAAGGATTTCTTTGCCTATTACAACCAACATGAAAAGGATTTGAGCCCAGAGGCCATAAAAGCTTATATAGACATGCGGATTTATGCCAACAGTGTATTGGCAGAAAACTATTCCAGATTACAACATTTGGACAGTGCCAAACAAGCACTTTTGACAAATCTTAAATTTACAGAAACGCTTTCGGGCATTTATTACCCATCCAGCCTAAATAACTATGGACTGTTTTTTTATTGGTCCAAAAAAGACAGGGCCCAGGCATTGGATTATTTTAAAAGGGCTTACAAAATTACACTGGATAGTTTCCCCAGTCATCCCCTTATAGGAAGCATTAGGGACAATATTGCCGACATTTATTCAGACAATGGTCTTTACGCCGAGGCATTGCCACTCTACAAGAAGAATTTTTGGTTTTACCAATATACACTACAAGAGCGTTCCGAGCGATTGGACTATCCTCGCTTGATAAGTGCCGGTGCCCAATTGGCATCGACCTATATAGCATTGGATAGCTTAAGGAACGCTAATATTATTTTGGATTCTCTACAGAATTATCTTGTAAACCACCTCGTCGATTATTCAGCCCAATCAAGGCTTGAAATTGAAAAAACAAAAGAAAAACTGCTCTTTAAGGAAAATAAACTTATTGAAGCACATATCAAGGCACAGCAAGTTTTGGCCTTATCAGATAGCATTCATCAAGCTTCCAGAGATGATGAGATCAAATGGCGTAGCCAACTGAACAATATCATCATGGACAGGGTCGAATTAAATTCTAAATTGGAGCGCCTTCAACAAGAGAACAAAATAAAAAGCCAAAGGTTGAAACTTTGGTTGGCCATTCTTACATTTTCAACTGTGGTGATTTTATTGGCTTCCCTGTTCCTAAGAAGACGGCAGCATATCATCAATGCAAAAAATAAACAGCTCATAGCAGAAAAAACACTCGAAAATACAGCGCTCAAAGTCGAACAACTGCGTTCAGAAATAAAATCGAAAGAACGGGATTTGTCCGATTTTGCACTCAATTTGAGTCAAAACAAGGAATGGATAGAGCTATTGGCACATAAAATTGAGGCGTTAAAATCAGCAAACCTCCCTGAAAAGGGTCAACTGCTGGAAGATCTGGAAATGGAAATACAGAACAAAATAGCTTTTGACAAAAACACCAATGACTTTTTTGAGCGTGTAGATAAGTTGAGCGATGCCTTTTACACCAAACTAATCGAGCTTTTCCCAAACCTTAGTAAAAACGAAATCAGATTATGCTCACTTATTCGATTGAGAATTGATAGTAGAAGTGTTGCCACGCTGCAGAATATTACCATAACCTCATTAAATACAAGTAGATATAGGTTGCGAAAAAAATTGCAGCTCTCCGAAGACGTGGATTTGGACGCTTTCATTCAAAACATTTAAACCTTTTTACAAATACCTGTTTTATAGCTATTTGAATAGTTTAGTCTATTGATTGTCTATTGGGTGTGCATTAGGTATCTATGTCTGTTTTTGCGTAAGAAAAGAATTGGTTTGTAATTTAGTTGCTTGTATTGTGATACCAACTTTTAAAGTTCAATCTAAAACCAACTCATTATGAAACATTTTTTTGCAACCTTGATTTTATTAGGTCTGGTTAACCACGTTTTAGGGCAAAATTCCATTGCCATGGAGACATCAAAAACAAATCAAAAAGCAACACTTGATTTTACAAAAACCAAAATCGATGGCGTAAGACATTCGGATTTCTTATTAGCGTTCAATGTTACGGAATTGCCAAAAATAATCCATAAAATGCACATGGAGGTGGCCCAGTTCAATCTTAAAGACTTAAAGCTTTACACCCCAGGGGAAAAAGCGTCCTACAAAGTGCTATTTAACGAAGGCAAATGTAAAATAGAGGCCAGCTATAACGATGAAGGTGAATTGACCCAAAGCGAAGAATCTTACGAGAATGTTAGGATCCCGTATTCGGTAAGCTCAAAATTGGCAAAAGACTACCCTGGTTGGGCCTTTAACAATACATTGTGTAAGATTACATACAATCAATCAGGGTTGCCTAAAATAACCTATCACATCACCATGGATAAAGATGGTAAAAAGAAAACCGTTAAAGTGAACATATAATACCCAACCAAATTCTAGATGTTTTAAAGGCGATTGTAAATACAGTCGCCTTTTTAATTTTGATTTTGTCTTTCAATAAGGGCTAAATTAGGCCGAATTCCAAATGTTTATAGCCAATATTCCACCTAAATCATTCTAGTATATTTTTCATAAGGTTTTTTATTGGAGTTGTTTGAAGCTTTATGCTCAGGTAAAATTCTTGGTGCTGGATTGGGTGTTTTGGAATATGAAAAAGCATCTTTTGAACAGTTGTTTTCTTCAGAATTGCCAGAAGATTTTCAGTATTTAATTCAAGCAGAAAATGTCCTGCTCACACCTCATATTGCCGGTTGGGCCGTTGAAAGTAAAGAAAAACTGGTATAAACGATTGTGGATAAAATCAAAGCGAAATTTTGTTAATTTTAAAGCATGAGAAAAACAATTTTGGTTTTTGGATTGCTCATTATCGCATTGCTTCTGCTCTTTCAGATCAGTAAATATGCAGTGGTTTTTGGAAATCTAAATATCGAAATCGCCATTGCGGTCTTTGCGGTCCTGTTCTTTTTTCTAGGTATTTATCTTAACAAAAAGAGCTTGCATAAAAATCCTTTGCCCGCAACAGAAATCGATCACCAAAAAATTAAGGACTTGGACATTACCGATCGTGAATATGAGGTGCTTCAAGGCATTTCCAATGGTCTGTCCAACAAAGAAATTGCCGATAAGTTATATCTTTCTGAAAGCACGATAAAAACCCATGTTTCCAATCTTCTTCTAAAATTGAATGCCAAACGGCGAACCCAAGCCATTCAAATCGCAAAAGACTTTCAAATTATTTAATTGCGTATTTTAGACTAAAGTAGGATTAATTTGGTACTTTAGTATGAGCCATAAATTGTTATCACTTTCTATTTTTGAGGTCATCAATAAAAACTTGAACAGTATGAAAAACACAGTTATTAAATATGGGATGTATGGCCTACTTGCTGGCGTTATTATCTTTACTTTACACCTCACTTTAGGCATTGGCAATTTAGAGTATTCTATAAATGAAATATTGGGATATGTTTCCATATTTCTGTCTTTATCATTCGTCTTTTTTGGGATAAGACATTACAGAGATCAAGTAAATAATGGCAAGGTTTCTCTTGGCAAGGCAATTGCTATAGGTGTTTTGATTTCAATTTTGGTTGGGTTAGGTATTGCATTAGCCGATTTTATTTACACCAAATTTATTGACCCTTCATTCTTTAGCAACTATGAAAAAATGTTAATCGAACAAGGAAAAGAAGACGAAATTATTGAGATGACCAGTGCAACAGCAGCTTTATTTATGCTCGTCCTCGTCACTATCATAGGGTTCATAATATCTTTAATCTCAGGGTTAATACTTCAACGCAAAAACTAAAATTATGCAATACAAAGCTGAAACACCTGAAGAATATGTAGGTCAGTTACCTGAAGATAGAATAGGGCCAATTACCAAATTGAGAAAAAGTATTCTTGCAAATATTCCCAAAGGTTTTAAGGAAACCATTGGTTATGGCATGATAGGTTATGTCGTGCCTCATTCTATTTATCCCAGCGGCTATCATTGCGACCCAAAATTACCTTTGCCATATATCAGCATTGCATCCCAAAAAAACTTTATTGCCCTTTATAATATGGGTATTTATATTAAAAAGGAAGTTTATGATTGGTTTGTTGATGAATACCCAAAACATTGCAAACGCAAACTCGATATGGGTAAAAGTTGTATCCGCTTTAAATATTTAGATGATATTCCCTATGAACTCATTGGCGAATTGGCTTCAAAAATAACAGTTGATGAATGGATTAGCTATTACGAATCGGCATTAAAAAATCGTTAATTATTATGCAAAGAGTCACAGGAATTGGAGGGTTGTTCTTTAAGACAAAAGACCCAAACAGTACAAAAAAGTGGTATAAAAAACATTTAGGCTTCAATACCGACAACTATGGCTGTACATTTTGGTGGAAAGATAAGGACGGTAAGGATTGCTCTACCCAATGGAGCCCATTTGCTTCTGACACCAAGTATTACGAGCCTTCAAAAAAGGACTTCATGTTCAACTACCGTGTTGAAAATCTTGTGGAACT
>DASWKU010000105.1:0-3953 GCA_036396455.1 Flavobacteriaceae bacterium | reverse complement strand
ATTTTGTATATTGATCAAACGGAAAAGCTTTCAATACAATTAGATTACACTAAAGGCATTGCCGATGCCAATTATTACAAGGCCTTGATTTATTCCCAAAGAGATGATTATTTTAACGCCATAGACCATTTTACCAAAGCTAGGGCATCTTATCAAAATCTTAATGATGCCTTGGGCGTTGCACAAGTAAACAATAACATTGGACTGATCGAAATTAGACGGGGCAATTATGTAACCGGTTTGAAATTATCCTTATCTGCGTTACAGATTTTTGAAGAGCAACACCTGTCCACCGAGTTGAGCATTGCCTACAACAATTTGGCAGAAGCTTATTACAACACCCATCAAATTGATGAAGCCTTGGAATTTAACTTTAAGGCTTTGGCTGTGAGGGAACAATTAAGGGACAGTTCGGGTATTAAAGTGTCAACCAAAAATATTGCCGAATTATATTCTGAAAGAAGGGAGCACAGAAGGGCAATTGAATTTTATGAAAAATTACTTGCTATAATTGACAGAGAGAAAGACCAAAAGCTTAAAGGGGACATTTTGCCAAAAATTGGGGCGGAGTATTTACGGTTTAACGCTTTTGATAAAGCTGCCGAATATTTGGCTGAAGGTCTAAAGTTTAATAGAGACCTCAAAAATGATGATGGGGTTTTAAGTGCCTTAAATACCCTTGCCAATCTTAACTTAAAACAAAATAACATGAGGTTGGCCGAAATGCAATTAAATGAGGCCTATGCTCTTGCACAACGTTCTGATAATAAATTGGAACTATTAAAAAATTACAGACTTCAAAAAGAATTGGATTCCACCAAAGGCGCATTTCAAAGTGCATTCCAATGGCAAAGCCAATATTATAAGCTTAAGTCTGAACTTGATAAAAATGAGGTATCACAAATTCCAGAAAGAATTATTGGCTTAAATGCAGACAATTTATTGGATCCCAATAAACCTCAAATCCAAGAACAAATTGACGCTATCAATAAAAGCCAAGAGCAGAACAAAAATTTAAAATTCTATTTATACGGATTAATTGCTGCACTGATTGTAGCATTGACTTTTTTGATCATCACGTTTTCAAAACGTAAAAATGACTTGAAATTGGTTGATGATTATAAATATCAAAATGAGCAGATTCGACTTAAAAACGAAAACATTTCAAAACAGATAGCCGATTTGGAAGAAATCAATAATGTGAAGGACCGTTTGTTCTCCATTGTATCGCACGATTTAAAGGATTCCATTTCTTCCATTAAAGGTTTTATCGATCTGTTAAGGGAGGAAGGCATTTCGCAGGAAGAGTTTTATGAACTCATACCTGAATTAAGCGAAAACGCCGACAATGCCTCTCTACTTCTGTTTAACTTATTGAATTGGTCCAAGACCCAATTGCAAAATTTGGAGCCCAATCCTGAATTGTTCAATATTCAGGATGTTTTTAAAACCAAAATGGCCTTAATAGAGCAAAAAGTGGAACAAAAGCGCATCGTCCTCATCGATGAATCCCAACGCGAATTAATTTACGCCGATAAAAGCATGATAGAAATTGTCATCCAAAATCTACTTACCAATGCCGTTAAATTTAGCCGTACCGGGGACATGATTACCATTTCTAACAAAAAACAAAATGGAAACACCTTAATTTGTATTGAAGATACTGGAGTGGGTATCGCAAAAGAAAATTTGGACAAATTGTTTAAAAGTAATGCCTTTACAACTATTGGCACCAAAAATGAAAAAGGTACTGGTCTTGGGCTTTCCATTTGCAAAGAATTGGTTGAGCTCAATAAGGGTAGAATTTGGGTGGAAAGCACAGTAAATGTTGGCACAAAATTCTACGTGGAACTTCCGAAAGACAGGCCAATGGAATAATCACGCTCTGGGCAAAAACACTTCGGCCATCATACAGCGTGCACTTCCTCCACCACAAGTTTCAATAGTACTTAAATCGCTGGATAAAATCTCACAATGCTTTTCAATTCCCGCAATTTGAGCAGGTGTTAAACTGTCATGGGCCGCTTTGCTCATCACCAAAATACGTTTATCGTTAAAACCTCTTATCTCCAGCATGTTTCCAGCAAATTGGAGCATTTGAGCCTCTGTAATATCAATAATGTCTTTTCCATCTTCCTTGAGATGGTTGATGACATTTTTTCGTTCTTTTTTGTCATCAATACTATCCAAACAAATCACTGCAAAATCCTCCCCCAAGCACATCATCACATTGGTATGATAAATGGGCAAGCGCTTACCTTCCACAGTCTGATAAGCCGTAAACACAATAGGAGTGTATTCAAAATCTTCACAAAATTCAATAAAGAGCTCTTCATAGGCCCGTGGCGATAAGGCACAATACGCTTTAAGATTCACGCGGTCCAACAAAATGCTTCCGGTGCCTTCCAGAAACACATCATCTTCTTCGGCACTGGAATAATCCATGATATTTTTAATGAGAAACCCTTCTTCTTCCAACCGTTGCAAAATGTCTTCCCTACGCTCTTGTCTTCTATTTATGGCAAACATAGGATACAGGCCCACATCCCCATTTTCATGAAAACTTATCCAATTATTTGGAAATATGGAATCAGGAGCATTGCTCGTTTTTAGGTCGTCCTCGACAATCACATGCACCCCAACCCCACGAAGTTTGGCCACAAAAGCATCAAATTCTCCTTGGGCTTTAGCATTGATTTCAGAATCTGTTAAGTTAGCGGCTTCCTGAAAATAATTATTGACAGCGGTTTCTTCGTTCATCCTAAAATTAACAGGACGGATCATTAAAATGGTATTTGTGGTTTGATGCATCAGTAAGTGATAAAGATGTGCAAAATTACTTCTTTTTTGACAAAGAAATTAAATTGCCTCTTTCTTAATTTCAGTATTTTGCAACCAACTTAAGGCTGAATCCCTATCCTGAAAAATTTTGATGTTCCAATTTTTGTTGCCATTAAGATTTATCAAGGACAGCGTTGCCATTTCGGCCAAATTGGTGTATGCTATAACCGCCATTTTATCGATTTGGGATAGGTCGACGATTTTAAGTTGTGCTTCAAAAGTATAACAATAGGCAAATTTTTTGTTGATCAACAACGAAAAGGGAGGTTTGAGATTTAAAAGTAAAAAATTGTGATAATCGTTAACCATGTCTTCATCCATAATAATGCCGTCAAAAATGACCACTTCGGCAAGATTTTCCTGAAGAATGGTTATATCGCCAAAAGGCAGCGTATAAGTATGCATTGTATTAGCTATTAATCAAAAGGGATATTGAAAAGATATGCCTTTTTTAATTATGGCCAACACAAGGGACCTAGAAATAAATGAACAAGTTTTCAACATATATGATAAGTAAATTGAAATCAACCATTTATTTAAGTTTGAACCCTAAATTTCCTAAACATGAAGAAACTTCTTACGCTGCTTATCATTCTGGCCATGTCATGCACCCCAACCAATGAAAAGAAAGTTATGGATTTCACAACAACTTTTGAAAAGAGTGGAGGTACACAAACTGCAACTTATGATGAAACCATTCAATATTATAGTGATTTAGCTGAAACCTATCCCGAAATCTCCATTCAAGCCATTGGGACCACCGATTCCGGGAAACCACTTCACATCCTTACCTTAAATCCTGATAAGGAATTTGATTTTGAAACCATAAGACAAACCAAACGCATTTTACTCATCAATAACGGTATCCATCCAGGAGAACCTGATGGCATCGACGCCACAATGATGCTTTACAGGGATATTGTCCAAGGCAAGATTGAGGTGCCAAAAAACACCGTTTTGGTCACCATTCCCATTTATAATGTTGGTGGAAGCCTCAACCGAAACTCCACCACGCGAACCAATCAAAACGGACCTGAAGCCTACGGGTTTAGGGGCAATGCCCGAAATTATGACCTCAACAGGGATTTTATAAAATGTGATACCAAAAATGC
>DASWKU010000104.1:0-9283 GCA_036396455.1 Flavobacteriaceae bacterium | reverse complement strand
AATGAAGGCAGTAATTCAAAGAGTTTCAAAGGCCAATGTTGTCATTGAAGGTGAACAAGTGGCTTCAATAGGAAATGGAGTGCTGGTTTTATTGGGCATTGTTGATGAAGACACCAAAGCCGATATTAGCTGGCTTTCCAGCAAGATAGCCAACCTTCGCATTTTTGGAGATGAAAATGGGGTGATGAACAAATCGGTGATTGAAGTCGATGGAGAGGCTATTGTAGTGAGCCAATTTACATTGCATGCCAGTACAAAAAAGGGAAACAGGCCCAGTTATATCAAGGCGGCAAAGCCTGAAATTGCCATTCCATGTTACGAAGCCTTCGTAAAGCAATTGGAATTGGATTTGGGTAAAAAAGTTCAAACAGGAGAATTTGGAGCCGATATGAAAGTGGAGCTTTTAAACGATGGACCAGTAACCATAATCATTGATTCAAAAAATAGGGCATGACGATTATTGCACAGTTTTCATAGTGCGTAATAAAACACTTGGAATTAAAATTATTTATTTAATGGAAATTTTAAATCAACAATGGAAGTTGAATAAGTTCCTTTATCTATAGAAGTTGCAAGGTCAAAAATGGTATTTGTTAAAATACTTACCAGTATTAGAAATACAATTAAAGTAATAAAATCGAGTAGATCCTTTTCCTTGAATTGTGCCTTTAAATTTGTCATTATTGTTGATGGTTTGGTTAATGAAAGCCTAAGATAATCATTTTTTTAACATAATATTAACTTTTTTGTTTTTAATTTCAATGACTGTCAATAAATTATATGTTCATTTTATTAACCAAATTTAAAGACTGATGGCATCCATTTTTGGTCACAGTATGGTAGGTTATACCATTTCAAGGATGGCTGCCAAATCAAACATGAAAGCATTGGTAATTCTCGCCATCGTGTCATCAAACTTACCGGATATTGATGTTTTGGCGTTTCATTTTGGAATCCCCTATGAAGCTCCATTTGGCCATCGTGGTTTTACCCATTCCATCTTTTTTGCTTTAATCTGGGCATTAGTGGTAATGCTCGTTTTTGGAAAAACCCATAAAAAGCTTTATGCACTCGTCATTTTTTTCAGTACAATGTCCCATGGCATTTTAGATGCCATGACTACTGGAGGACGAGGGGTTGGTTTTTTTATTCCGTTTGATGATACAAGGCATTTTCTGCCTTGGAGAGTGATTAAGGTATCTCCTTTAAGTGTTGGTCAGTTTTTTTCGGAATGGGGATTACAAGTAATTTTAAACGAATTTATTTATATATTTATACCTTGTATAGTAGTTTTAATTTTTGTTGGCGCAAAAAACTCTAAAAAGGAAATATAAATATTTGCTATAGAATAAATATTTATTTTTTTTTACATTAGCTATCATATATGTTAAAACACCTCTTCTCCGTGATATTTGCACCCTTAGTAACTTTAGTAGCCACCGCACAGGACTCCGACTTATTATTTGCAAATACCATCCCGTTGGAGTTAAGGGTGAATGCCAATGCGGTGATCAGGTATGACGATATTAATATTGATATCTTGGCCTATAATAACATGCTTTTTACTCAAAAAAGAATTGTTTCAGTCTTGAATAAAGAAGGTAACACTGACCTGGAAGCCTTTTTCCATTATGATAAAAATATAGATATAAAACAACTGGAAGCAAGGATTTACAATGAAATGGGAAAGGAGATAAAAAAAATAAAAAGAACTGATTTTAAAGATGTAAGTGCGGTTGGAGATGGTACATTGTATTCAGACAATCGTGTAAAATACTTAGACTATACACCAATAGATTATCCTTACACCATGGTCTTAGATGCAAAAATCGAATATAAATCGACAGCTTTTATTCCTGTATGGAGACCTTTAGGAGGATATTATGTAAGTACGCAATATTCTGATTATAATATTACGAATACTTCTGGTGTTGAAATTAGGGTTAAGTGTTCAAATTTTGAGAATTATAATATTGAAAAGCTAAATGAGTTTCATTATTCAGCAAAACATTTAATTGCTATTCTGCCAGAAGAATATAGGCCTAATTTTTTTACATACGCCCCTTTGTTAAGAGCAGCCCTTACAAAATTTGATATGGAAGGAGTTAAAGGGGTTAACAATAATTGGGAGGATTTTGGTAAATGGATGTATGATGAATTGCTTACTGGAACTGAACAGATACCTGAAGACGTAAAAAAAGAAGTAAGGTATTTGACAGAAGGCGTTAACGATAAATTAGAAAGAGCAAAAATTGTATATCAGTATATGCAAAATAAAACTCGATATATAAGTGTACAAGTTGGTATAGGAGGATGGAAACCCATGTTGGCCAGTGATGTGGATAGATTGGGTTATGCGGATTGTAAAGGACTGTCAAATTATACGAGAGCATTACTTAATGAGGTAGGGGTTGAAGCCTATTATACGGTTATTTATGGGGATAATAATATTAGAGATATAGATAAGGATTTTTCGGCTGTACAGGGAAATCATGTAATCTTATCCATTCCGAATGAAGACGAAAATGTCTGGTTGGAATGCACAAGTCAAACGAATCCATTTGGGTTTATTGCCGGATTTACCGATGATAGAGATGTGCTATTGATCACTCCTGAAGGTGGGAAAATTGAACATACAAGATCCTATAGTAAAGACGAAAACTTACAACATACCAAAGCTGATATTGAATTAAAATATGACGGTTCCATTATAGGTGAAGTAAGTATTAAAACCTATGGCTATCAATATGCTTTACATGATTATATTGAAAGAAAAACGGCAAGAGATCAAGAGCTCTATTATAAAGAAAGGCATTGGGATTACATCAACAATCTTTCCATCGATGCCATGGAAATTGTCAATGATAAAGACAGTGTTGTATTTACCGAGAATGTCAAGCTTTCGGCACAAAATTATGCCACTAAAAGTGGAAATCGGTTATTGTTCCAGCCCAATGCGTTCAATAAAGTGACCGATACACCGGCCCGTTATAAAAACCGAATGTTGGATTTTGAAATTGAAAGAGGGTTTACCGATAAAGATGAATTTACACTGCAATTAGATTCGAATCTTGAAATAGAAGCCATGCCAAACGATGTTTCCATTGAAACAAAGTTTGGAACTTATACCTTTTCTATCACCAAATTATCCGAAAATCAATTACTGTACAAGCGTATTTATGTTTTAAATAAAGGCTATTATGCCAAAGAAGACTATGAGGCTTTCCGAGAGTTTAAATTAAATGTGGCCAAATACGATAAAACCAAAATTGTCTTACTAACAAAAACCTAGAATTATGAAACATTTTATTTTAACTTTTGTATTTCTCTTAAGTTTATCAACCAATGCACAGGATTTTAAATTTGGTAAAGTGTCCAAAGAAGAATTAATGGAAACCGTACACCCATTGGATTCTACTGCCAATACAGCAGTACTTTATAAAAGTGAAAAAATCAAGTTTGAATATAGACAAGGTCAGGGTTTTAATCAGATACGGGAAGTATATGAACGCATAAAAATATACAGTAAAGAAGGTTTTGATTGGGCTACAAAAAAAGTAAGGCTTTATAATGAATCCAATTCTAAAAGTGAAGATTTGCAATCCTTAAAAGGCTATACTTATAACTTAGTTGATGGCAAAATCACAGAGGACAAGCTTAAAAAAGAGGGTATGTTTGAAGAAGTAGCCAATAAATATTGGAAATACGAATCCTTTACCATGCCCAATATAAAGGACGGTTGTGTGATAGAATACAGTTACGAAATTGCTTCACCTTTTTTAGGGATTGATGATATCGACTTTCAGTATACCATTCCAATCAACAAGTTCGATTTTTCGGTCAAAACTCCTGAATATTTTATTTACAAAAAAATGTTGAATCCAAAGGCAAGTTATTACCCTAAGATAACAGAATCCACAGGGAATAAAAGTATAACATTGAGCGAACGTGAAAGGACTGGAAATTATGTGACACAATCTACGGTTTCTCAATCTAAAGTAGATTATAAAGAATATATAATAACCAGTAATGAAACTAATATCCCAGCACTTAAGGACGAACCCATGGTGGACAATCTGGATAATTATAGGGCTAAGTTGATATTGGAACATACCGCTACAAAGTGGCCTGACGAACCGTTTAAATCCTATGCTACCACTTGGGACGATGTCACAAAATCTATTTACAATAATCCAGATTTTGGAAGCCAATTGGATAGAAGTGGGTATTATGAAGGAGATATTGATGCCATTGTTGCGGGACAAACAGACCCCATTAAAAAGACGCTTTTGATCTATGAATTTGTAAAATCCAAAGTTAAATGGAATGAGTTTTTAGGCTTTACAAGCGATATAGGTGCAAAAAAAGCTTATAAAGAAGGGGTGGGCAATTCGGCAGATATCAACCTTATGTTGGTTTCCATGCTACGTTATGCAGGAATAAAAGCAAATCCAGTACTTGTAAGCACAAAAAATCACGGGATACCGTTATTGCCAACCCGATTTGGTTTTAATTATGTGATTTGCTTAGTTGAAAATCAAAATTTTAGTACGATGTTAGATGCAACCAATCCCTATGCAACGTTTAACGTCCTTCCCACAAGGACCTTAAATTGGCAAGGACGTGTCATTCGTGAGGATGGAAGTTCCGATTGGATCAATCTAACACCTTCGCAAACTTCAAATGAAGTCGGATCGTTAAATGTGAAAATTAATCCGGATTTGACCATTGAAGGTAAAGTAAGAAGCCTACTTACGGATTATTTGGCTTTTAGACATCGCAACAAATTTGTGGATGTCAATCAAGATGAGTTTATAAAACAGTTGGAAGAGAATAATGGCGAAATGGAAGTAAGCGATCTTGAAATAGAGAATGCCAAAGATACTTCCCAACCCATTAAAATAACCTATAGTTATACCTTAGGAGGTGCCGTTGAAGAAATTGGCGATAAGCTTTATTTTTCCCCAATGTTGTTTTTGGCTACCAAAGAAAATCCATTTAAGCAAAATAAACGAAATTTTCCAATAGATTTAATGCAACCTGTTTCAGAGAGGTACAATGTTAATATCATGCTTCCTGAAGGATACAAAGTGGAGTCGTTGCCACAAAGTGGGAAATTCCAATTTAATGATGGCAAAGGAGAGTTTTCTTATATAATTAACGAAAATGGCAAATTTTTACAACTGGTTTCAAAGTTAGATTTAAACACCACTTTGATATTTCCTGAAGACTATGAGTATTTTAAGAATTTTTTCAGTATGTTCGTTCAAAAACAGGCCGAAAAAGTAGTCCTTTCCAAAATCTAAAAAATGAACATTCAAAACGCCCAAAAAATAGTTGACGATTGGATAAAGGAGCACGGTGTACGCTACTTTAACGAACTGACCAATATGGCACAGCTCACCGAAGAAGTTGGTGAGGTTGCCCGTATTATCGCCAGACGATATGGTGAACAAAGTGAAAAAGAAAGTGACAAAGAAAAAGACCTTGGCGAAGAACTTGCCGATGTGCTCTTTGTGCTGCTTTGTTTGGCAAACCAAACCGGGGTGGATTTGCAAGTGGCTTTTGATAAACGAATGGACAAAAAAACGAAACGGGACCATGATCGGCATCATAATAACGATAAATTAAAATAATTTATGAGTATCTTTAACGCTTCTCCCGATAGCTATCGGGATTGAAGCGTTTTTTTATTTGTCAAATGAATATCATACTCCATAAATCTTCAATCAAAAAGCAATCGGCGATTACCATTACAGGTTCAAAAAGTGAATCCAACAGATTATTGTTGTTACAGGCGTTGTATCCTTCAATTGCAATTGAAAACCTTTCCAATTCAGATGACAGTAAGGTCATGCAAATGGCGTTAAACACTTCAGAAAGGACTATAGATATCCATCATGCCGGTACGGCAATGCGCTTTCTTACGGCATTTTTTGCAGCACAGGAAGGTCGGGAAGTGATTCTTACAGGTTCCCAACGCATGAAAGAACGGCCAATACAAATTTTGGTGGACGCCTTGGCACAATTGGGGACCAATATTGAATATTTGGAAACCAAGGGTTGCCCTCCATTAAAAATTAAAGGGAAAAAATTGACCAATGATAAAGTCACCTTAAAGGCCAATGTGAGCAGTCAGTACATTTCGGCCTTGTTGCTTATTGCCTCAAAGCTTGAGAACGGGTTGGAACTGACTTTGGAAGGAAAAATCACATCTGTTCCATACATAAAAATGACTTTGAGTTTATTGGATGAAATAGGCGTTGAATCATCTTTTAACGGCAACATAATAAAAGTAAGACCAACAGCCAATAACCAACAACCCATAACTTTAGTTGTTGAATCTGATTGGTCATCAGCATCCTATTTTTATAGCATTGTTGCCTTAAGTGAAATGGGAACTGAAATTACGTTGTCTTCATACAAACAAAACTCGCTTCAAGGAGATTCAGTCCTTACAGAACTATATCGGTATTTTGGAGTTGAAACCACGTTTAATGAAACCAAAATTATAATTCGAAAATCTTCAAACATAAATCAACAATCTCCAATACATTTTGATCTTTCGAATGCACCGGATATTGCCCAAACCATAGCGGTGACCTGTTTAGGTTTAGGATTGGAATGCCATTTAACAGGGCTTCATACCTTAAAAATCAAGGAAACCGATCGATTGGAGGCCCTAAAAACTGAAATCGAAAAATTTGGAGCAAAAGTAGAGATTACCGATCATTCCCTTCATTTATATTCAAACGATCAACTTTGTAATGATCCAACCGTATCGACATATAACGATCACCGAATGGCCATGGCGTTTGCTCCTTTGGCATTAAAAACAAACCTGCAAATTGAAGATGCCAATGTGGTTTCAAAATCGTATCCAAACTTTTGGGAAGATTTAAAATCCATAGGCTTTAAAATTAAGTAATAATAATCCTTCAATTACTTGACAAGCCCTATAAGGAGATTGTATATTTGCGCCTTGCAAAAAACAAACAACATTTAGATGATTCATCCATGACCAATCATTTAGCCACAAAGGGAATGATTATGGGGATGTTATATCTTTCTGCCCGCAGACAGTTGTGACCATTGAAAAAAATAATATAAACATATGAAATTATCAAACTTTAGCTTTAAACTACCAGAAGAGTTATTGGCAGATCGGCCATCAGATATAAGGGACGAATCCAGGCTTATGGTTTTGGACAGAAAAAAGAAGACCATTGAGCATAAATTATTTAAGGATATCATTGATTATTTTGAGGAAGGTGATGTCATGATTTTAAATAATACCAAAGTATTTCCCGCTCGACTTTATGGAAATAAAGAAAAAACAGGAGCAAGAATTGAAGTGTTTTTATTAAGAGAGTTGAATGATGAACAACGGCTTTGGGATGTGTTGGTCGATCCTGCACGTAAAATTAGAATTGGAAACAAGCTCTATTTTGGAGATGACGACACACTGGTTGCAGAAGTAATTGATAATACCACATCAAGAGGTAGAACACTTCGATTTTTATATGATGGTTCTTACCGGGAGTTCCGTCAAAAATTAACGGATCTTGGGGAAACGCCACTTCCAAAGTATATCAAACGAAAAGTGGAACCAGAAGACCAAGAGCGTTACCAGACCATTTTTGCCAAGAAAGAGGGAGCTGTGGCTGCACCTACTGCGGGTTTGCACTTTTCAAAACATTTACTGAAGCGCTTGGAAATTAAGGGGGTCCACCTTCCTGAAGTCACCCTGCATGTTGGTTTGGGAACCTTTAATCCTGTTGAGGTTGAAGACCTTTCAAAGCACAAAATGGATAGCGAGGAAATTGAAATTGACCAAAAAGCTGTGGAAATCATCAATACAGGTATCAAAAATAAAAAACGCATTTGTTCCGTAGGAACTACGACCATGAGAGCTATTGAAAGTTCAGTTTCTGCAAACGGTTTTATAAATGAATATGTGGGATGGACCAACAAATTTATTTTCCCGCCTTACGATTTTAGTATTGCCAATTGCATGATTACCAACTTTCATACTCCAAAATCAACATTGTTAATGATGGTTTCAGCTTTTGCAGGACATGACTTTATGAAAAAAGCCTATGAAGAGGCCATTAAAGAAAAATACCGTTTTTACACCTATGGAGATGCCATGCTTATCATTTAATAGGCAGTCGAAATAAAATTATGGCCACGCTATTTAGTGTGGCTTTTTTAATGATTTATAGGCGATTATAGACAAGGCTTTCATTACTTTTGCATCATCCATGAAATTAAAAAAGAAGGACATACGCGCGTTGACCAAAGAGGAATTAAGGCACTTTTTTGTAGCTGAAGGCGATAAGGCGTTTAGGGGCAATCAAGTGTACGAATGGCTTTGGAACAAAGGTGCCCATACCTTTGAAGACATGACCAATGTTTCTAAAGAGACCCGTCAAATGCTTCAGCAGAACTTTGTGATCAACCACATCAAAGTCGATCAGATGCAAAAAAGTTCTGACGGGACCATTAAAAACGCAGTACGGTTGCATGATGGATTAATTGTCGAATCGGTTCTCATACCAACAGCAACAAGAACAACGGCATGTGTGTCATCACAGGTTGGTTGCAGTCTGGATTGTAAATTTTGTGCAACTGCGCGCCTTAAGCGCATGCGAAATCTTAATCCGGATGAGATTTTTGACCAAGTGGTTGCCATTGATAAACAAAGCAAATTATATTTTGATAGGCCATTAAGCAATATTGTATTCATGGGCATGGGTGAGCCCCTTATGAACTATAATAATGTTTTAAAGGCAATTGAAAAAATCACGTCGCCTGAAGGTTTGGGGATGTCTCCAAAACGCATCACGGTCTCAACTTCCGGGGTTCCAAAAATGATAAAGAAAATGGCAGATGATGAGGTAAAATTTAAATTGGCAGTCTCTCTACATTCTGCAATTGATGAAGTGCGTACGTCCATAATGCCTTTTAATGAAACCTTTCCGTTAAACGATTTACGGGATGCCTTACAATATTGGTATGCCAAAACTAAACATACAATCACTTATGAATATGTGGTTTGGGAGGGCATCAATGATACCAAAAAAGATGTTGAGGCCTTGATACAGTTCTGCAGGTTTGCACCCAGTAAAGTAAATTTAATTGAATACAATCCTATTGATGACGGACAGTTTAAACAGGCCAATGCCCAAGCCATTGATATGTATAAATCCATGTTGGAAAAACACCACATTACAGTAACCATAAGACGTTCACGAGGTAAAGATATAGACGCTGCCTGTGG
>DASWKU010000103.1:0-3689 GCA_036396455.1 Flavobacteriaceae bacterium | reverse complement strand
TGTGTTCAGGTACAACAGGAGAACATCAAATAGTAGAGGCTTATTATTTATGCGGTTACTTGAGCAGGCTGTTATTGCAGGGCCAGTGACATATGATGAAATAATTAACGAAAATCACGGGTATTGACTGGATACCCCATTATGATTTTAATCTAAATAATTCCTCTATGGCTCTGCCTAGAGGATACCTGCCTGCCGGCAGGCAGGGTCTGTTTCAAGAAATTTTTTATTTAAATAATCAAATAGTAAGACATTGTTTTTTGGACTTGATTTTAAAAGAAGAATATAATTTGAAATTTATCAATTTTAGTCATTAATTTTATGAATTCAATAATTATGAAAACCTTTGTAAAGTTGCTTTATATATCGTGATATATTTCGTAATTTAGTCTTCTGCAAAGTTAAAAATTTCAATATTTCAATAAATGTCAGATAAAGCTACGTTAGAAATCCATGGTAAGAGGTATGAATTTCACTTGATTAAAGGCACAGAAGATGAAGTTGCCATTGATATCAACAATTTAAGAAGTGTTACCGATAGTGTCGTCACCCTCGACCCAGGTTATAAAAATACAGGATCATGTAAAAGCGCCATTACCTTTCTCGACGGGGACAAGGGAATTTTAAGATATAGAGGTTATAGTATTGAAGAATTGGCAGAAAAAGCCGATTTTCTCGAAGTGGCTTTTCTTTTGATTTTTGGTGAATTGCCAACCCAAGAGCAACTCAATAAATTTCATGCAGATATAAAAGCTCAATCGGTGGTAGATGAGGATGTACGCAAAATTGTGGATGCTTTTCCTAAACAGGCTCACCCAATGGGAGTTATTGCATCCTTGACCAGTGCGTTGACCGCTTTTAACCCTTCTTCTGTCAATGTGGATTCTGAAGCAGATATGTACAAAGCCATTGTAAAGATTTTGGGTAAATTCCCGGTTTTGGTGGCTTGGACATTCCGTAAGAAACATGGATTGCCTCTGGACTATGGCGATAAAAATTTAGGATATGTGGAAAACATTCTTAAAATGATGTTTAAGCAACCTAATGAAGAATATGTTTTAAATCCTGTGATCAACAATGCCTTGGACAAATTATTGATTCTTCATGCCGATCATGAGCAAAACTGCTCTACGTCCACAGTTAGAATCGCAGGTTCATCCCATGCTGGTTTATTTGCGTCCTTGTCTGCAGGTATTTCTGCACTTTGGGGGCCACTTCATGGTGGAGCAAACCAAGCTGTTTTGGAAATGCTTGAAGCCATTAGGGAAGATGGAGGCGATACTAGAAAGTATATGGCAAAAGCCAAAGACAAAAAGGATCCGTTCCGTTTGATGGGATTTGGCCATAGGGTCTATAAAAATTTTGACCCTCGTGCCAAAATTATTAAAGCAGCCGCCGATGAGGTTTTAAATGATTTGGGAGCTGAAGACCAAATTTTAGAAATTGCTAAAGGTTTGGAAAGAGAAGCGTTGGCAGATCCCTATTTTGTGGACAGAAAATTATATCCAAATGTCGATTTCTATTCTGGCATTATATATAGGGCCATGGGAATTCCTGTAGATATGTTTACGGTCATGTTTGCGCTTGGTCGTTTGCCTGGTTGGATTGCACAATGGCGAGAAATGCGCTTAGGTAAGGAGCCCATTGGTCGTCCAAGGCAAATATATATTGGAGAAAAATATCGACCATTTAAGACCATTAATGAACGGTAACGATTTCTATTCTTGTTGAAAGCTTCATAATATTATGAGGCTTTTTTTTATATTTACCGTATGCTGGAACTTAATATTAAAAACGAAACATCTCGACTTCGTGCGGTTGTTTTGGGCACTGCCGAAAGCAACGGGCCCATACCTAGTATTGAAGATGCCTATGATCCTAAATCCATAGAACATATCAAGGCAGGAACCTATCCCATTGAAGCGGATATGGTCCATGAAATGGAAGCTGTTGCCAAAGTTTTTGAAAAATATGACATACAGGTGTTTAGGCCAGAGGTCATTAAAAATTGTAATCAGGTATTTGCGCGCGACATTGCATTTGTCATCGAGGATAAATTTATAAAAGCCAACATTCTTCCTCACCGTGAAAGAGAAATTGAAGCCATACATGATGTCATTGATCAGATCAAACCGGAAAACATCATTAAATTACCGGACGAATGCCATGTCGAGGGAGGCGATGTCATGCCTTGGAACGAATATATTTTTGTTGGAACTTATTCAGGTAGTGACTATGCCAAGTTTATTACGGCACGAACCAATACAAAAGCGGTTGTTGCCTTACAGGAACTCTTTCCGGGTAAAATAATAAAAGCTTTTGAATTGCGAAAGTCCAATACCGATCCAAGAGAAAATGCCCTACATCTGGATTGTTGTTTTCAACCAGTGGGAAAAAACAAAGCCATTCTACATAAAAATGGGTTTTTGATTGAAAAAGAATACCAATGGTTGGTGAATTTCTTTGGAAAGGAAAATGTTTTTGAAATCACCAAAGATGAAATGTACGATCTGTACAGTAACGTGTTTTCCATTTCTGAAGACGTGATTATTTCTGAACAAAATTTTACGCGATTGAACAATTGGTTGAGGAATCAAGGCTTTACGGTTGAAGAAGTCCCTTATGCCGAAATAGCAAAGCAGGAAGGTTTACTTCGCTGCTCTACTATGCCTTTGATTAGGGATTAATTTAAAATTCTTTTAAAAGAATGGTTGAAATTTGTTGAAAATTACAACTACTTCCTATACAAAAAGTAGTTCTTCACCAAATCTATATAAATTCGTTTGGCTTCATCTTGGGAGACATGCTTAACCTGAAACAGGGCATTGGTCTTAAAAGCATTGATAATGGGTTTTCTGCTACTGGGTCGACCATAATCGTCAGTGGCTTTTTTGTAGTAAGCATATAAACGCAATAAAAAATCAGCTGGAAAAGGTTCTGTAAAGTTATTGATTTGCTCTACAGCGTCCCTAAATTCTATATCTAATTCTTCAGGTGTCATTATAGTTGGGCAATGATACTTTCACCGCCTTTTACGTTTTGGTCTAGCTTTACTTTAATGTCTGCATCCAAGGGTAAAAGCACATCGACTCTTGAACCAAATTTTATAAATCCAGAATCGGCACCTTGTTGCACAATATCACCAAATTTAGCATAATTGACAATACGTTTGGCCATGGCACCCGCAATTTGTCTATAAAGCACCTTACCAGAGATGCTGTTTTCCACCACAACGGTGGTACGCTCATTTTCTTCGCTCGATTTAGGATGCCATGCCACCAGATATTTTCCGGGGTGATATTTACTGTATATCACTTTTCCTGCAATAGGATAACGTGTCACATGCACGTTTATTGGCGACATGAACACCGACACTTGAATGCGTTTATCGTTGAACACTTCCTTTTCAAAAACTTCTTCAATCACCACAACCTTGCCATCCACTGGTGCTAAAACATGTTTATCGTTGATAATGGTATGGCGCTTTGGGTTCCTAAAAAACTGAAGAATTAAAACAAAAAATACTAGAAACCCAATCTGCAATACAATTTGAAGCCATTGTGTTGCAATAAAATAATCAACCATAAAAATGGCAATGGCAACAACGGCAAAAGTTGTAAAGATAATTTTATGCCCTTCTTTATGAAACATAAATTGTGATTCTTATAAATAAATAGATGAAAGGTGCT
>DASWKU010000102.1:0-6634 GCA_036396455.1 Flavobacteriaceae bacterium | reverse complement strand
TATAAAATATTACAAGCAAGTGGATATGGTAATCATAGATACCTATAGTACCCAAAATTTTTATTATGCCCTCCTATGCAGTCAACTGTGCAGGATGTTGGGATTGCCCTATATATGCAATCTCAATGGGGGCAACTTACCTTATCGTTTAAAAAACAATCCCTATTTATGTGGTTTGATTTTTAACCATGCAACCTATAATGTGGCACCCTCCCTATATTTAAAGAATGCCTTTGAATACCATGGCTTTACCCGAGTGGTCCATATTCCCAATACCTTTCATATTAAAGATTATCCTTTTATGGACAGGACTTTTGATGCCCCAAAACTGTTATGGGTACGCTCGTTTGCGAAGTTATACCACCCAAAAATGGCGGTTCGGGTGCTCAAGACGTTGTTGCAGAAGGGCTATCAAGCCGAATTATGTATGGTAGGCCCTGACAGTGATGGCAGTTTAGCTGATGTGAAACGGCTTGCCCAATCCTTGGAGGTAACGGTTACCTTTACAGGAAAATTGAGCAAAGCCGAATGGGTCCATTTGTCCAAAGCTTACAATGTTTTTATCAACACCACCAATTTTGACAATACCCCAGTGAGCGTCATTGAGGCCATGGCTTTGGGCTTGCCCATTGTTTCCACCGATGTGGGTGGGATGCCCTTTCTTGTGGAACACCAAAACCATGGATTGCTTGTACCGCCCAATGATGAAGATGCCATGGCAGATGCCATTGTACAGCTTTTTGAATTTCCCGAGCAGCGTAATGCCATGATTGCCAAGGCCAGACAACTTACGGAGCAATTTGATTGGCAGGAGGTTAAGCCCCTGTGGAATGCGATTTTAAATCAAAAACTTGTAACAGATTAGCAATAACTTGTTATCTTTACGTGTTGACACCCCTAAGCTATGACCAAAACTGCCGGAATTCATTTTGAAGTCTCTGAACGCAAAATCCTTTTGCGTTTGCTCGACCTGATTTTTGTGTTTTTGGGGCTTTATGTTCTGGAATTATTTTTTGATTATACTTATCTTACCATTAGCAGGGATAATCTTATTGCGATCGTGGTATTTATGCTTTACTTTTCTGTTTTTGGTTCCATATTTGAAATTTATGACCTTCAGAAAGCCAGTAAAATTGATATTACCTTTAGGAACATTGTACTTACGGCATCTACCACGGTGCTCTTTTATTTATTGACCCCTATTATTACCCCCTTTTTACCGGCCAATAGGTTGCAGATCATTTATTTTTATATTGTTATTATTGTGGCCATTTTTTTGTGGCGCATTGCCTATACCACCTTTATCTCATCACCACGGTTTTATAAAAGGGTACTGTTGGTAGGGGAAATTTCGAATATTGAAAGCATTATCAGGCCCCTCAATCAGGCCGACCCCAATTACAGAATCATAGGATTTATCAACTCGGAAAAGCAACGTGAGGATCCCATTAGGTTTAAAGGCTTGCAGGAGTTTCAGCCTGAACAACTAAAACAGGTGATTTTGGATTATCACATTTCAGAAATATTGGTGGCCACCTATAACCCTGAAACCATTACCACCGATATTTATCATGAGCTTATTGGCCTGTTGGAACGGGGCTTTATCATTAGGGAATATACCCAAGTGTATGAGGAGCTTACCAACCGTGTGCCCATACAGTTTGTGGGCAAGGATTTTTATAAATATTTTCCGTTCAGTCGCAGTAACCAAAATACGCTCTACCAGTTTTTTCATCGGCTTTTTGATGTTGTATTTTCAGTGTTTGGGTTGTTATTTGGACTCGTTATTTCGCCACTCATCCTCATTGGCAATGTGATGGCCAATAGAGGTCCTTTATTTTATACCCAGGATAGGATTGGTAAAAACAGTGACCTGTTTCAAATTATTAAATTGCGAACCATGAATCCGAAAGGTGAACCGTCAGAGCAAGAGTGGTCGCAAAAAGACGATTTGCGCATCACGCCTTTCGGTAATTTTTTAAGGCGTAGCCGTTTGGATGAGATCCCACAGTTCATCAATGTCTTAAAAGGGGACATGAGCATTATTGGACCACGACCGGAACGTCCTTATTTTGTAAACGAGCTGTCTAGGGTTATCCCGTTTTACGAAACACGGCACATCATCAAACCTGGCTTGACGGGATGGGCCCAAGTGAACTATCGTTATGGTTCAACGGTTGAGGACAGTTTGATCAAGTTGCAATACGACCTGTTTTATATCAAGCACCGCAGTTTGTTTTTGGATATCAATGTTTTGGTGAAGACCTTGAGTACGGTGCTGTATTATAGGGGACAGTGAACTTATGTTTGAAGTTTAAAGTTAGAAGTTGGAAACTAGATGCTAGATGCTAGAGACTGAAGACAGATGACAGATGACAGATGACAGTTGTACGTCCTTGATATGGGTTGACCACTTAAAGCCAATTTATATGAAAGCAAGCCTCAAGTTACAAGCACCAGATCCCAAAAGTTGGAATTTGGAATTTGAATATTGGAAATTAATGACAGATGACAGATGACCGAAGTTTTTTCCCCTTATAAGCACTCCTTATTTAAACTTTAATTGGTGGCTAATGAATGGGTCTCGCAAAGGCGCAAAGGCACGAAGCTGAAATTGACGGGGGATTGATGATGTGTGAGTGATGTATTTTCAAACCCTTCAGTTTTGTTACCACAAGACCACCTTCTTTATCTAAAGGGAGGCACCTGATTTTCCTCGATCTGCACCCTTTAGGGCTGGGGTAACAGATCGGGAGTTATCGAAATTGAATTTTTGTCGCGTACTTGAAATGTATGATTGATGTTTAAAGCGGGGAATTATTATCAAGTTTGAAGTTAGAAGTTAGAGACTAGAAACTAGAGACCAAAGACCGATGGCCGAAGTTGGGTGACCGATGTTTTTTTCTTTATAGGCACTCCTTACTTAAACTTTAATTGGTGGTTAATGAATGTGTCTCGCAAAGGCGCAAAGGCACGAAGCTGAAATTGACGGGGGATTGATGACGTGTGAGTGATGTATTTTCAAACCCTCCGTATCCCGCTTTAGCGGGATCCATCTCCCTTTGTCTAAAGGGAG
Organism: Flavobacteriaceae bacterium; assembly: GCA_036396455.1. Classification (GTDB taxonomy): domain Bacteria; phylum Bacteroidota; class Bacteroidia; order Flavobacteriales; family Flavobacteriaceae; genus Geojedonia. The sequence goes on along the minus strand of DASWKU010000102.1, from coordinate 3,558 downwards.
GAGCTAATTAGAACTTCTATTCTGATTTGAACCAAGGCCATGAGACCTATTGAACATCGAAGCAGCTTTCTTTTGTGGTAGTAAGAAGGGTTTGACAAAAAACCAACAAACAATTCCCCTCCTTGGAGGGGTGCCTGCAAGGTGGGGTGGTAACTATAAACTGAGCCTGCCAACTGAGACCGATAACTGCGACCGAGAACTAATTTTGGTTACTTTTAAAATAATGAATGAGGTAAATGTACCTGATACACATTGCCAATAAAAGGGGAATCAATCCAATGGCAAAAACCTCAATGCCCACAACCCAATGAAAGGCCATTAGAGCCAGCATGATCAGCAAAAATTTTAGATATCGAATTAGCCAAGGCTTTACTTGTTTTTTGAACAGTTGTAGCAGTACCAGGAGGTTTAAGGGAAAAGCCCAAAGCAGGTTGTAGTTTTGTGCCGTGGCCGTATGATCGGTCGCCAACCAAAGCAACAAAATAAAAACCCCAAGTATTCCTGTAATGCCAAACAGTAATCCATCCAATAGTTTATTGCGGATCTTGTTCTTAAAATCCCTATAGGTTATCCATACTATTATGAACCCGATTATACCAAAGATGAACAACGGACTGAACCAAAACGCATTTGAACTGCTTTTATCCTTTTTTTGATAGATGGTACGTGTTGCTCTCACTAGGCTTTCCGATCCATTCTTTGTGGCATTCCCAAAAAATTCAAAGATGTATTTAGGCAAAAATAGGTGCTCATAAGGGGTTGCCTGTTTGTCGATCACGGCACCCAAAGCGACATCAATGCCCAAACTTCCCCAAGTATTTCGATTGACACACTCATATATCAATTCTCTAAATGTTTTGGGTTGAAATCCTTCAGGTGCAGTAAAGACAATTTTTGTATCTGAGGTTCTTTCAAGCACATCCCTAATTCTTGTGGCACAATTATCATAAAAGAAATCGTAGAGATATCTACGGTTCTCTGGTTTGTAATTGTTCTGAAGGAAGTCAAAAAGTCTTTGTTTTTCCGAGGGCGTTAGATTCAGCACCTGTTCGCGCATCGTCCTGTTTTGATACACATAGAAGTTGTAAAATCGATTGAATTCGATTCTGCCCAACAGGTAATTGAGTTTCCCTTGTGCAAATTTTAAATAGAAATGAGGGGCATCAAAGTCATACTCGCCATAACCATAGGTCAAATCGAGTCCGAGTGCTTGGTCTTTTATCCTAAACGCATTGTGCCCAAAAGCATCATTAAGGGAAGTTCCCGATCCAACGGTTATCACACTGATTTCAGCGTTTGGGGACAGGGTGAGTTGTTGTGCAAACGCAGTGATCTGGACACAAAAGAAGGCAAAGAATAGTAGTTTTAATTTCATTTTTATATCACTAATTCAGCTAAAAACATGATGTTCAATTATTGAGTAAAATTATATTCAGGAATATAGAACCAAGAACCAAATTCGTAATTCGTAATTCGTAATTCGTAATTCGTAATTCATAATTCAGTCTTAGGTCTTTTATCTCTTTTGTATGGTTAAACTATCTAAAGATACTAAAATCGATTTTCAGGGAAAACACATTGGAATACAGGGCGACACTTTGGTCCCCAATATCGGTAAAGGCATAGTCCAACTGAATGCCATTGTACTTAAATCCCAATCCAAGACTGGGCTGAAAGGTCAAGTTTTCGGAATTGTCAATCTGCAGTTCGTTTTGAAAATTGCCAACTCCTGCCCTTAAAAATACCAAATCGGTATAGCCGAACTCAAATCCCAAAGCAGGGTTAATGCTTGCAAACGAAGACGAAATGATGTCGTTATTTTGTTCGAAACGCACATTGAGGTCAAAGGAGGCCAAGAGCGCATAGTCATAGTTAAACATGAATTTTTTGGACATTCCGATCTGTAGTTTTGGGATGGTCAGTTCCGTTTTTTCGGGTACGGTCTGGTTTTGGCCCTCCACCGCATTTTGGATGTCTGCCAATTTATCCTTATCGAATGCCCAAGCGTTAAAGGTGGTCGTGATATCCCTAGCCATGACCCCAAACTTCCAATCGTTGTTCGATTCAAATTGAATGCCCAAATCGAGACCAAAGCCCCAAGATTTTGCAAAATCACCAATAACACGACGGATCACTTTGGCATTGACCCCATAACTCAATCCGTCTATAGGGAGGCTACGGGCATAGGATATGGTCAAGCCGTAATCGGCGGCTGAAAACAAACTGATACGGTCGTAATTGATGTTGCCCTGCTCGTCAATAAGCTGTGTGGTATCCAAAATATCATCCACGCCAAATCGAATCAGTGAAATGCCCACAGCACTACGATTGTCCAAAGGTTTTGCAAATGCTATATAATTGTAATTGGCAATATTGGCAAAATAGCTGGAATGCATCAAGGCCAATTGGTTGTCCTCCAGATTCACCAATCCGGCGGGATTCCAATAGCCGGAATTGACATCGGCGGTATGCGACACCACTGCATTGCTCATTCCCAATGCCGCAGCATCCACACCAATGTTCATAAATTCATTGGAGTATTTGCGGGTGGTCTGTGCATAACCCAATGTACCAATAAGTAGAAGCGTCCCGATAGTTATCGGGAGGAGTATGTATGTTTTCAAAGGCAACAATTTTTACAAAGATGCACAATATTTTAATTTGGAACTCATTTAAACTTTTTCAATTGGCTATAAAATTGCTTTTTTGCACCCACTCCTTGTCTTTCCTGCCTGCCAGCAGGCAGGTTTTCTTTCCGTAGCCCTGCTATGCAACTCAAAAAAGCCTTCAACTGGGCACAAAACAGCTCATTTTCGCTACAATCTAAAATGTTTAATTGAGTTCTTTATAAACTTCAAATCTATGGAGTTATTGCACAACTGTTGCTTTAGACGGGAATAGTTTGTTATTTTTACAATCCTTAAACTTATGCCATGAAACGCCATCTTCCGAATGTTTTGACCTTATTAAATTTATTTTGTGGTTCGATTGCCGTACTTTTTGCTGTGCAAAATCAATTTGTGGCTGCTGCTCTTTTTGTGTTTCTTGGAATATTGTTTGATTTTTTTGATGGTTTTGTGGCCAGAAAGCTGGATGTGCAAAGTGAACTTGGACTACAATTGGATTCGTTGGCCGATATGGTGACCAGTGGCCTCGTGCCGGGTATTGTCATGTTCAAATTGATAGCCAATGCGGTGAGCATTCCAGAACCAGAACGCTATGAAACTTGGAACTCAAGTCTACAACTGCATGGATTGGAACAATCGTTTCTTCCACTTATAGGATTGTTCATCACTTTGGCTTCCGCTTATAGACTTGCCACCTTTAATCTTGATGAGGATCAACAGGATTACTTTAAAGGGTTGCCAACACCTGCCAACACCTTGCTCATTATGTCCTTGCCATTGATCATGGAATTCCAGAACAGTGCCATGGCCACGACACTCATTCTTAATCCCTGGTTTTTGATTGGATTGACGGTATTGAGCTGTTATTTATTGAACTCGAGGATCACATTATTCGCCTTGAAGTTTAAGGATTGGAGCGTTAAATCCAATG
>DASWKU010000101.1:0-13266 GCA_036396455.1 Flavobacteriaceae bacterium | reverse complement strand
TCAAAATAAATGGTGGTCACATCGTAAAAAACAACACTTGTTTCTGAACCTAAAATAGATTTTGTATGCTGAAAACTTATTTCTTGAACTAAATCTTTTTGCCTGTTGTGAAGTTTATCCATGTAGCGATAAATACCGTCTTCGGAGTATTGTCTTTGAGAAAACCGACAAAGGCATTCTGTGGTTTTCAATTTGCTTTTTGGATAAACCAAACGATATAAAACCAGATCTTTGAACAGATCGTCTTCAATTTTATTAAAACCAATTTCATCAAATATTTTGCCCAAGACAAAATCAATTCCTATGAGCTTCAGTGACGTGACATTGTCAAGCAAACTTTCGTAAAAAATTTTTTAGTTGTCAAAGTCAAATTCGATAAGGCCATTTTTTTCTTTGATCCATTGGTTTGCCATAACAACCAGAGCTTCCAATCCATCTGGTGTGTCCGATGTGCCAAAACTTTTTAAAACTTTATAAGCGCCGGAACTCTTGCCGACCACTTGGATATATATCTTACCGTTTTTGTGTTTTAAGTTTCTAACAAACATAAAAGCAAAGATGTTAAACGATTAATCTTGCAGTTTATCTAAAATATGTTGGGGACATCGTGTAGGCCTATTCCTAATAATATCGATGAACGCCAAAACCGTATTTCCGGTCGTTACTATTTCACCTTTTTCATTTTCAATTTCATAATCAAATTCTATGGATGCCGTGGGCATTTTTTTTAGTGTTGTTTTTACTGTAATCACATCGTCATAACCAACTGACTTTTTGAAATTTACAACCAGTGAAATCACGGGAAGCTTGATACCTTCTTCTTCCATTTGTTTATAGGTAATGCCCAAATTTCGCAACCATTCCGTCTTGCCGATTTCAAAATATTGGGCATAGTTACCGTGATAGACTATACCCATTTGGTCGGTTTCACCATAACGAATTCTTAAATCAATTTCGTTGTATTTTTTTAAATTTGGCATGTAGTTTAATTTATTTTTTGTATTTTCAACAAGATTTAAACATGGGAAAAAATTTCTGAAAATTCAACCCTTTTTGATTTTTTTTTTAAGAAATTTGTTCACATATTTGTCGAACAGAAATGTATCCAAGAGAAACTCAAATTTCTCTTTTTTTTGCTAACTAACTAACAACAAATTAAATTCACAGAATGGATGTAACTGCGCAATCGGTTTGGAAAAATTGTCTATCCTTTATAAAAGATAACATACAACCCCAAGCATACAAAACATGGTTTGAACCCATTGTTGCAGTTAAGCTTTCCGATAATGCATTAAGCATTCAGGTGCCCAGTAAATTCTTTTATGAATGGTTGGAAGAACACTATGTAAAAATTCTTAAAGTCTCTTTAACAAAGGAACTTGGGGAATCTGCAAAATTGGTGTACATCATAAAAATGGAAAACACCTACGGCAACAAGCAACCCTTTACCGAAAGAATCCCAAGTACCAATAGAGGTACTGTAAAATCGCAGGATGTTGACATTCCTCTAAAGAATAAAAATCCGGAGCTTAAAAATCCGTTTGTGATTCCCGGAATACGCAATGTTAAGATTGAGTCACAACTCAGCCCCAATTACAATTTTGAAAACTTTTTGGAAGGCGACTCCAATCGTTTGGCCAGAAACGCAGGGATTGCTGTGGCCAACAAACCTGGTGGAACCTCCTTCAACCCGCTTTTGATTTTTGGTGGTGTTGGTCTGGGAAAAACCCATTTGGCGCATGCCATTGGTATTGACATCAAGGATAAATACCCTGAAAAAACAGTTCTTTATATTTCGGCTGAAAAATTTACACAGCAATACATCGATTCTGTCAAGAAAAACAACCGGAACGACTTTATCCATTTTTACCAAATTATTGACGTTTTGATCATTGATGACGTTCAGTTTTTGTCCGGTAAATCTGGAACACAGGATGTGTTCTTCCATATATTCAACCACTTGCACCAAAATGGCAAACAGGTGATCTTGACCAGTGACAAAGCACCGGTGGATATGCAGGATATTGAACAACGCCTGTTGTCAAGATTTAAATGGGGGCTTTCTGCCGAACTGCAAAGTCCTGATTTTGAGACCCGTGTTTTGATATTGAATAATAAATTGTATCGCGATGGTGTTGAAATGCCCGATGAGGTTATTGAATATGTTGCCAAGCACATCAAGACCAATATACGGGAGCTTGAAGGTGCCATTATTTCCTTGATTGCCCAATCGTCTTTCAACAAAAAGGAAATTACGGTCAGTCTTGCCAAGGAAGTGGTCGAAAAATTTGTAAAAAATACCAAGCGGGAGGTTTCCATAGATTATATCCAAAAAGTGGTGTCCGACTATTTCCAAATGGATGTGAGCACGCTACAATCCAAAACCAGGAAACGGCATATTGTCCAAGCCAGACAGTTGGCCATGTTCTTTGCCAAAAAATTCACCAAGGCATCGCTTGCCAGCATTGGTTCACAAATCGGGAAACGCGACCACGCCACAGTATTACATGCCTGTAAAACGGTTGACAATCTGACTTCTACCGATAAACAATTCAGAAAATACGTAGACGACCTTTCAAAAAAATTATCGATTTAAGATTCACAAAAAATGGTTAAAATTCTCATGGTCTGTTTGGGTAACATTTGTCGCTCGCCCTTGGCCCATGGCATTTTGGAATCCAAACTTCCATCTGATAAATTTTATATTGATTCCGCTGGAACCGCCAATTATCACGTGGGAGAAGCACCCGATAGACGTTCCATAGCGGTTGCAAAATCGCACGGTATTGATATTTCACATCAACGTGGGCAACAGTTTAAAGCCTCCTTTTTTGATGCTTTTGACCATATTTATGTTATGGACGAATACAATTTTGAAGATGTGATACGTTTGGCCAGAAATGATTGGGACCGTTCCAAAGTCAAGCTCATTTTGGAAGAAGATAAATCTATAAACTTGATGCATGTCCCGGATCCCTATTATGGAGATGAGAACGGTTTTGAATATGTTTTTAACATACTCAATCAGGTTTGTGATAAAATTGCCCAAAAACTTCAACAGTAATTTAACAGCAAGACAAACCTCTTTTTTGTATTTTGTGTTCCCATAAACAGAAACCATGAGCCCTGAATTTGGCAAGCTCTATTTAATTCCAACGCGTCTTGGCGATAATCCGCCATTGGAAGTCTTGCCGCTTTCCATAAAAAGAATTATTGAACAGGTTGATGATTACATTGTCGAGAATGAAAAAACGGCAAGACGGTTTATCAAGCGGGTGAGTCCTGGAAAATCCCAAAAATTATTAAAATTATTGTTGCTCAACAAATACACCCAAGAACATGAACTCGACCATTTTTTGGACGACTGCAAAGCCGGAACACACATGGGGCTGTTATCCGAAGCCGGTTGTCCTGCCATTGCCGACCCAGGGTCGGACATTGTAAAACTGGCACATGAAATTGGCATACAAGTGGTGCCATTGGTTGGGCCGTCCTCCATTATTTTGGCATTGATGAGCTCTGGAATGAACGGGCAAAGTTTTGCATTTAACGGCTATTTGCCCATCGAACAAGTCGAACGTAAAGCCGCTTTAAAGCGATTGGAAAAACTGTCGTTTGACCATGACCAGACCCAAATTTTTATTGAGACCCCATACAGAAACAACAAAATCCTTGAGGATATCTGCGCCATTCTGCACCCAAACACCAGAGTTTGCGTGGCCTGCGACCTCACCTTACCCACCGAATATATCAAAACCGCCACCGTAAATGAATGGAAAAACATTACCGTTGACTTACATAAACGTCCAACTATTTTTCTTGTTCATAGGGATTAGTTGGTGAACCTATAAATGTTATATTTGTTGGGATATAACTAGTTAGCAAAAGGCTTAAGAAAAATTTGAATAACGATTATAAATCCAACTTCATAATTAGAACATTTAGTTTTCCGATATTCATCACTATAGTTCAAAAAAATAAAAAAGCTTTTTCTTGGCTTTCCACTCAAATTATCCACCAGAAAATGTGAACAAAAAAACAAACAAATCGAATAAATCGAACAAATCTTTTATAACTTGTGAATTGAATTTGAAACCAAATGATAAAAGAAAGTATTAACATAGAAAACATTGATGGGCAGTTATTTGAAATAAAAATAATCGAGCCAGAAGATTCAAAACCTGCATCATTTACGCATTATTTGTACAATCACAAAAACGGAGTTTCGCAATTTTATAAAAAAGATGCACTTGCTTTTGTTAAAGAAATTCTCGAAAAAGAATATCCGACAGAAAAAATCACGAATAAGGTTGCAGAAAATGCTTTGCAATATTTGATTTTCGATTTCAAAAAAACTATTCCATTTCCTGCACCCGAAAGACCTAAATTCAAATTTATTGACCTTTTCGCAGGAATTGGTGGATTTCGTTTGGAACTTCAAAATCTCAATGGTAAGTGTGTGTTTACCAGCGAATGGGACAAATATTCAAAACAAACTTACAAAGCCAACTTTGGCGAAATTCCATTTGGCGATATTACAAAAGCAGAAACCAAAAATTATATTCCTGACAATTTTGACGTGCTATGTGCAGGCTTTCCATGTCAAGCATTTTCAATTGCAGGAAGACGTGGTGGATTTGAAGATACAAGGGGAACATTGTTTTTTGACGTGGCAGAAATCATAAAAAATAAACGGCCTAAAGCTATTTTCCTTGAAAATGTAAAAGGTTTGAGAAACCATGATAAAGGAAAAACTTTAGCGACAATTTTGAATGTTCTTCGTGAAGATTTAAACTATTACGTTCCTGAACCTCAAATATTAAATGCAAAAGAATTTGGAGTTCCTCAAAATAGAGAAAGAATTTTTATTGTGGGTTTCAGAAAAGATTTAGGAATAAATAATTTGGGTGTTTCCCTATCGGGTCGGGCTTTCCGTTCCAATTTTTTTGCTCGTATCTCACAAAAAAGATTTCTTCTTCAATCCCTAACGCAAAACGCAGCGTAATGGCAAAGAATTATTGGACAAGAGAAGAAACAATCGTTGCGTTTAATGTGTATTGTAAAATACCTTTTAAAAACAGCAGTAAAACAAATCCAACAGTAATAAAATATGCCAATATAATTGGCAGGTCACCTTCTGCTTTAAATATGAAAATTGGAAACTTTGGCAGACTAGACCCTGAATTAAAAAAACAAGGAATTACAGGTTTAGTTAATGGAAGTAAACTTGAGGAAGATATTTGGAATGAATTTAATGGAAATTGGGGAAAACTAGCTTTTGAAAGTGAAGAATTGATTGCAGAATTTCAAAATAAAAATATTGAAGATATAGACGATTTTAATATTGATGATTTACCAAAAGGAGTGGATAAAGAAACCTTTATAAAAACTCGTGTTAATCAAAATTTTTTCAGAAGTACAATATTATCTTCATACAATTTAAGATGTTGTATTACGGGACTTTCAATACCTGATTTTTTAGTTGCAAGCCATATAAAACCTTGGTCAAAAGATAAAAAAAATAGAACAAACCCTCATAATGGATTGTGCTTAAATTCAATTCACGATAAGGCTTTCGATAAAGGTTTCATTACGGTTACACCAGACTTTAAAGTTAAAGTTTCGGATTTTTTTAATGATTATTCGAAAGATAAATCGGTTAATGATTTCTTCATCAAATATCAAAATCAAAACATTATCAGACCTGATAGATTCTTGCCGACACAAGAATTTTTAGATTATCACTTTCAAAATATCTTTATAAAATGAATACTTTTCAAACCATTGACACAGAATATTTAAGAGCTTCAAGAACTATAGAAACAGTGCTCGTTTCAAAAGAAAGCTTGAGCAAAGTTTTTTTTATTTATAACTATCAAGGCAACTCATTTCGAGTATTTGAAAATCATTTAAGCTTACTACATTTTTTTCAAAACAACTCGGAAAGTGATTTTCACTTTAGTTCAGACGTTGAACTTGATGCTTTTTTTTCAAATGTAAAATTATCAGCATAAATGTTTATGCTCTATTTAAACTTTTAGGAGATAAACAATTATTTCTTGGAGATAAAGACATTGAAAAATTAGAAGGTTTAGTTTATCCTATAATCAGAATACTACGTTCAGAAAACAATGGAGATTTTCAATATTCAATACTGGATGAAATCGTTTTAGTTTCAGGTAATGAAGAAGTCCTGAAAATCCCGATTTTAGAGTTCAAAGAAAAAGCTCTCTTTTTATTAAAATCAATCAAAGAAAACCGAGAAAGGACTTTTTCAGTTCCAGAAATTGAGGCATTTATGAAATCCATAAATTGCATTTCATTAAGAGCAAGTTCTTCGGAAAAAACTGACATTACCATAATTGTTCACGACCAGCGAACAAATCAACAACCGACACTAGGATTTAGCATAAAATCCCAACTTGGTAGTCCTTCTACATTACTAAACGCCGGAGAAACAACTAATTTCGTTTATTATATTGACGGAAATATGCTTGCTAATGAAATTGAGCGAATTAATTCTTTAGTTGTTAAACGAGGCAAAAAAGAACACGCAGATTTACGTGGACGAATTAAAGCCATTGCTCAAAATAATTGTCAATTAATCTTTGATAGAGTTGACCGTCAAGTATTCTCCAACAACCTAGTCCTAATTGACAGTCTTCTACCAGAGATACTTGCACAAATCCTAATCGATTTTTTCTCAAAAGAATATTCACTATTAACAGATTTAGTCAATGAAACTGCAATTTCAAATCCGCTAAAATATGATGTTCAAAATGAACATAAATTTTATGAATATAAGATAAAACGGTTTTTGACGGATGTTGCGCTTGGAATGATGCCATCAAAAATATGGAGTGGAAAATATGATGCAACAGGAGGTTACTTAATCGTAAAAGAAAATGGCGAAGTACTTTGTTATCATATTTATAATAGAAATGACTTTGAAGATTATTTACTTCAAAACACAAAACTTGAAACCGCCAGTTCATCACGATATAAATATGGTAAAATTTATAGTGAGAATGGGCAATTGTATGTTAAACTGAATTTACAAATTAGGTTTATAAAATAGGCCAACTAATAGCTTTGTGTAAACGAGATAAAGGTGAAATCAATAGTAAAACGCAAATAATAAACCAACCATGTCCACCAAAACCATCAAACTCTTTTTACGCCTTGCCATTTCATTATCCCTTTTATCTGCTGTAGTCAACAGATTTGGAATTGGACAACCTCATCTCTAAGTCTAAGATTAGAATACAAAAAATAAAGGTTGACTTGCGATTAAGCCAACCTTTAAATTTTATAAGGATTAATATCTTAAATAACTGCCTTCGCTTTTCTGTCGGGTTTAATGGCAGAGGTGTCATACCCCGAAAAACGTTTTATATAATAGGTAATTGAAGTTCCAAAGGCATCGGCAAAATTTTCTGCACCGTGACTTCTCAAAAATTTCTTTACATTTCCGGCACCTGCCAAATGTGCAGCTGCCAAAATTCCAGATTCGGTAACGGTAACGCCACCTATAGTTTTGCCCACAAAACGTTCAATATCTTTTCTCAAGATCCATTTGTTGCGTTCCACATTGGCCCTAAAGGCTTTTTCCTGTAGCTCAGGGTTATACAAAAATGCATTGGGATTGTAAACACCAATCAGTTTTAAGGTTTCGGCACCAAACTGATATTTTCCTAAATAGCCGTATTTATTGACCGCAAAATAGTTGCCTCTTGATTCCTTAAAAGCCAAAGCTTCCTTAAAACCATTATAGGCTTTGCCCAAATACGGAAAATAGTTGTGATGTTCATTGGAATGGGCAAACTCATGGGTTCCATTGGCGTTAAAGGCCATATCGTTTGAAACCGTGTAGTTGAGTTCAAGGCCATCTGTAGAATAGATTTCAGGGTCTACAGTTGCGTTCGTTGATAATGCGATATGGATGATCGCAATGATGGCTAGAGGGATAGCAAAATAGTTAATTACTTTTTTCATCATAATACCTAATTTTGTTAAGCCTAAATTCCCCAAAAACGGGCTTAAAATTTCAGCGTGCAAAGGTATGACTATTTCTTAAAACCTCCTATATACTCGTTTAAGTGCCTTAAAAATAGATGCCGTGTAGCTTTATGCCGTTTTTTTCGGTGAACTCCACGGCCGGAAATGGCATCTTAATGAGGCCAAAAACGTCAAATAAAGCCCTCAAAATATGAGAGTTTGTTTGAATTCCAGTCAAATCTACATCTAAACTTAAAAAGAACTGGCGCTTTCTGTTTTGATTTATAAATAAGTTATCAACTGACTCATTTTTACCCGTTAACATGCCATGAGCTCCATAACCAATAGCGACATTTAACCATTTGGGTATCTTGCTTTCCTTAAAAAAGGAATGCAGATTGGCACTTAACCAATAGGTTTGCCCATTGTAATCCTTTAAAAGCTCTTCCAAAAAACCATCGCCCAACTTATCGGGACGTTGTGATGCATATTGGGTTTGATGAAAGGAATATTTTAAGGTCAAGCGTTGCTCTTGCCAAAGCAGTTCCTGCCCTACGTACAATCCGGTCCCTGTTGCATTGGACAACATATCGCCCCAAGAAAAGCCCCATTCCTCGCTAAAGCCATCAAAAACTTCAACCGTGGTCAAGAATGCAAACCCCAAGGTAGCACCATAAATAAGCCGGTCCTTTTTACGAACTCCACTCCAATTTAGAACATTGGCCCCTACCCTTCCCAATTGGTACGATGTAAACACATGGCCCAATTTATCCATTTGAAGCCATTCATCATTATCGTTAAGGGTGTGGAAATTGGTCTGCGGATAATCTTTATACCATAATTGATTTAAGCCAATTAATGTCAATGCCCCCAAAGAAGCTTCAGTCATGATAACTCCATTTCGTCTGGATTGATTTAGGCTGTCGCTTGGGGTTAAAAAAGCCTCCAATTTGGATTGTGAAAACGAAGACACTGAAACGAGTAAAACAAATAAAATGTGGTTTAATCCGTACTTCACGGCTATCTGTTTACACCCTGTTGATTGATCCAGCGCACATAGTCCTGACGATTTTTATTATGTTGGGCCAAGCTTTTTGCAAACTTATGGTACCCAAAATTGTTGATATCGGCCACGAAATAATAGTAATCGTGCTTTTCATAATTGAGAACCGCATCTATGGATGAAATATCCGGCATGGTAATAAGACTGGGCGGCAAGCCTGCATATTTATAGGTATTGTAAGGCGAATCCAGCTCCAAATCTTTGTAAAGGACACGTTTAATGGTTTGTTTAAAATCCCCCGATTGTTCCTTAATGGCATAGATTACCGTTGGATCGGCCTGAAGTGGCATTCCAGCCTTAAGTCGGTTAATGTACACACCCGCAACCCTTGGCCTTTCATCTACCTTTGTGGTTTCTTTTTGAACTATGGAAGCCAGGGTCATGATTTCAGTTGGTGATAAATTCAAAGCTTGGGCCTTTTCCATTCTGGATGCATTCCAAAAATGATGATATTCCTTCAGCATTCGGTCCCTAAACTGTTCTTCCGAAGTATTCCAAAAAAACTCATAGCTGTTGGGAATGTACATGCCCAATGCGGTTTTGGTTTCAAATCCATTTGATTTTAAAAAACTTTCAGAGGCCATGGCCTGCAATAACGACAAACTATCCGCTTCAATTTGTGTAGAAATCCGTCCAGCCAAATCTTCCAAGGTTTCCTGATTGTTAAAGGCCACTTTAACGGGAATGTTGTTACTTCTAATGGAATTGATAATATCGTTGTTGTTCATTCCTTTTTTTATGGCGTATTTCCCAGCTTTGATATTGGAGATGTATTTTTTTTGTTTCGCCAAGGCATCAAATTTTCCAATATCAATCAATAAAGTGTCCAGTTGTGACCTCACTTCATTATAGCTGGCATTTGTTGGTATATAAATATAGGCTATTTCATTATTAAACGCCGTATTGGGCTTAAACATGGCACTATATACAAAGTAGGCAAAATATGCAGCTATGACTATACCTATAAGGGCAACGGCCCAAAGCAGTTTCTTTATATACATTTAATTAAGTATGCGTTGTAATAAATATTCATTTTTAAAGCCATTATGAATATAATTCCAATCCTTTTTCAGTCCAACGATTTCAAAACCCTGATTTTGAAACAGTCTCAAACTGGCTTCATTTTCTTCTAAAATATTACAATACAGCTGGTGCAAATCCAAATGTACTTTACAATACTCGGTCAACAATTCCAAAGCCTCACGGCCATAGCCTTTTTTTCTGTCTTCGGCTTCTTTGAGTATAATTCCAACACCTGCTCTTTTGTTTTTAAAATCGAAATCAAAGAGGTCTATCATGCCAATGGCCACATTTTTGGCATTGGAAATCACCAAACGCAATTGCTTGACTTCAAAAATATCCTTATGGGCATTGGCTAAATATTCGGTAATGACATATTTGGAAAACGGCGTCATGGTATTGCTGATTTCCCAAATGGTTTCGTCATTTTCTATGGCATAAACAAAATCAATGTCTTCAAGTTCCAAAGCACGCAAATAGATATGTTTACCTTTTAATGCTAGCATGTTATCTTTCCGTTATAAACTTGAGCAACTGGACCAATGAGCCAAATATTTTTGTAAGCATCATTTTGTCTTTCAAAACTGACTTTTAAATCTCCGCCCGGAGTTTGCAAGGTCAACAAATTTTTTTCGGTTTCTCCAATGTAATGCATGGCCAAAGCAACCGCAGTGACACCTGTGCCGCAAGACAGGGTTTCATCTTCAACCCCGCGTTCGTAGGTTCGGACTGCAAAAATGTCATTGGCAATTTTTTTTACAAAATTGACATTGCTTCCAGCTTCATTATACGGTTCACCATATCTGATTTTGGAACCTACTGATTTAATATCCAATCCTTTTAAATCGGCTTCCAATTGAACGTGATGCGGAGAACCTGTATTCAGGAAAACGTGGCTCTTATAGGTTTCAAGGCTATTGACATCTTGCATTTGAAGTTTTACAATATCACCCTCAATGGAAGACCGATGAAATCCATCAATAGCTTCAAATTCAGCTTCATTTTCAATGATTTCCAAAAATTTGGCAAAGGCAGTGATGCATCTTCCACCATTGCCGCACATCGAACTTTCATTGCCATCGGAATTGTAATACACCATTTTAAAATCAAGGGTTTCATGGTTTTCCAACAAAATCAAGCCATCGGCACCTATGCCAAATCGTCGGTCGCATAAAAATGCAATGTGTTTGGTATCTTTTTTTATGAAAACATTTTGACGATTATCGATCATCACAAAATCATTTCCCGTGCCTTGATATTTAAAAAACTGTAATTTCATATTAGAGGCAAATATAGGAATAATACCTTGGTTTTTGTAGTGTTAAATAGGCGTTAAAGTTGAAGTTAAAAATCGTTAAACCCCAAAAAAGAATTCAATAAATATCTAATTTTAATCGTTAGTTAAAAAAATTTCAAAACCATAAACATCAATACCAATGAAAAAGATTTTAACATTAGTTTTAGTTTCTGTATTAGGTGGTGCAATAACGCTATCGGCTTACAAAATATTTCTTGAAAAAGATCCTGTGATTACTGATAACATGCGGACCGAACAATCGTTTTTTGTTCCGTCAAAATTTGACGTAAAGGCCACAAATTTAATCAATACCGAAAACCCAAACTTTGTTACCGCAGCCGATAAGACTGTACACGCAGTGGTCCATGTTAAAAACACAGCCATAATTTCTGGCCCATCGTCGTTTGAAGATTTGTTTTTTGGAAGAAAATCAGAACGTGCTCAAATTGGAACCGGTAGTGGTGTCATTATTTCACCTGATGGTTACATTATCACAAACAATCATGTGATTGCCGGAGCAAAAAAATTGTCCATTACACTTAATGATAATAAGATATACGATGCCAAAATTATCGGATCGGATGACAAAACCGATATTGCCCTTTTAAAAATCGATGCCGACGAAGATCTTCCATATATTACTTTTGGGGATTCTGATGAAGCAAAAATTGGAGAATGGGTTTTGGCGGTGGGCAATCCATTTAACTTAACATCAACCGTTACTGCTGGAATCATTAGTGCAAAATCCAGGGATTTAGCGGGTAGAAATTCACAATCGTTCATTCAAACCGATGCTGCCGTCAATCCAGGAAATTCTGGAGGTGCCTTGGTCAATGTTAATGGTGACCTTATTGGTATCAATACGGCTATCACATCACAAACGGGTTCTTATATTGGATATTCCTTTGCCGTACCCAGCAACATTGCGAGAAAAGTGGTTGAGGATATCATGGAATATGGCGATGTTCAAACGGGAATTTTAGGGGTTATTGGTAAATCTTTAAATGGCGCTTCCTCTGAACAATTTGGAATTGATGATACCGAAGGGTTTTATATTGATTCTGTTGAAGAAGATTCAGGTGCCAAAAAGGCTGGCATTAAAAGTGGGGACATCATTAAAAAAATCGACAACGTTGCCATTTCAAAATTCTCCGATTTGAGTGGTTACCTGACCACCAAAAGACCTGACGATGTGGTAAAGGTTACGATTTCAAGAAATCATGAGCTGAAAGAAATCCCCGTAAAATTGGTTAAAAATATGGTTGCGGAACTGCCTATTTTAGGTCGGGTAAAAAATGCTAGGGAAGATGATTTAAGAAGATTCAATACTAAAAACGGTATAAAAATAACCCAACTGAACAGCCAATATGCCCGCAACTGGAAAGCCAATGGGATAGAGGAAGGCTGTATCGTTACTGCCATCAATGGCATAAAAGTGAACTCTGTAGAAGATGCCCAAAGGGTTATTGACAATCAAACATCCGATGAACCCTTAAAATTTGAAATCATCAATAAAAAAGGCCAAAAGGAAAATTTCTTTTGGAGATAAACTTTCCATAGTTTAGAGAAGAAACCCTTCAATAATTGAACCTATTGAAGGGTTTTTTTATGGTCAAATTGTGCTACGAAAACGTTTGAAATGTATTACTTTTGCACAAAATTTAAAAACCACAAAATTTTAAGTAATGCCTTTAAACAAAACTTACGAAAAAGAACTGGCTTTCCAAGCAGATAGAAGACGTGCCACGGTTGAATTCATCAAAATTGTAAGCGATCTTTGGTACGATAAATCCATTGAAATGGTCCTTTTTAGAAATCAATTGATCGATAGAAATGTGAGTGAAATTTTGAACCTACATGAATATGCGGGAGCATTTGTGCAAAAACC
>DASWKU010000100.1:0-1538 GCA_036396455.1 Flavobacteriaceae bacterium | reverse complement strand
GTGCCAAGCCTTCGGCAATGGCTGTTTTACCGGTTCCAGGTTCTCCGACCAAAATCGGATTGTTTTTGGTTCGCCTTGATAAAATCTGAAGGATGCGTCGTATTTCCTCATCACGACCAATGACGGGATCCAGCTTACCATCGTTTGCCAGTTGGTTTAAATTCTTGGCGTATTTGCTTAGGGCATTATAGGTTTCTTCCTGACTTTGTGAGGTTACCTTTTCACCTTTTCGTAACTCGTTTATAGCGGCACTTAGTGCCTTTTCGGTGACCCCTTGATCTTTGAGCATTTGTGCAATCTTGCTGTTCGATTTAAACACGGCTAGGATTAAATGTTCAATGGAAACAAAGTCATCCTTCATCTTTTTGGCTATAATTGCCGCTTCGTTAAGGCTTTTTCCTGCCTCTTGGGATAACATGATATTGCCCCCAGTGACCTTGGCAAAACTTTCCAATTGTCTGTCCAAAGTTTGCTGCAATAAAGGAACATTCACATTCAATTTTTTGAGAATGAATGGCAATACGTTTTCATCAACCTCAAAAATGGCTTTAAAAAGATGCTCATTTTCTATCTGTTGATGGCCGAAACCTTGAGCAAGCTGCTGTGCCTGTTGTATGGCTTCCTGAGATTTTATGGTATAATTATTTAAGTTCATAATATTGCCGCCACAGCGGGTATCTTTTTAAATTTATATTTAATTTATTTTTTCTTCTTTGTTTTACCTCGTGAAATCAATAATCCTACCAAGCCCATGTAGAGGACAAGATGTCTTTTTTAATGGTCAAATCCCGTGACTTTTAGTCAGTTTGTAAGTTGTGTGATGTAGGTGAGACTAGTTGATGCCAGAAGTTGAAATCGAAGTTGAAGCTGAAGTCGAAGTTGAAGTTGAAGTCGAAGTTGAAGTTCCAGATTGTGGTTTGGAGGTGGTGGATTATCGGCATTGGAATTTGAAAATTTAAGTTTATAATTTTATGGGATTTTTACAAAAATTATTTGGCGGTTCAACCGAACCCAAAGACACCAAAACATTACCTTGGATATCGCTTTCCAATACCGACCAACTCCATGACATTGAAATGCGGTCAAAAACCAAACCGCAGGTCATCTTTAAATATTCCACAAGATGTGGGATCAACAGAGTGGTCATGAACAGGTTTGTTGAAGACTATGGGTATTCTGAGGAGGCCTTCGATCTGTACTATTTGGATATCATTAAATGCAGAGAAATCTCCAATGCTATTGCCCATAGATTTAATGTGGTGCACGAATCCCCTCAGGTATTGGTCATTAAAAATGGAACAGTGGTGGCTCAGGCAAGCCATGGCGCGATTTCCGGATTGGATTTGAAGGCTTTTGTTTAAAATCATCAAAACTTTTGTATTCATTCTTGTATTGATGGGACACATTTAAAGCATACCAAAAAATCCTTTTACAGTTTGAAAATAACCGTTATATTCAAAACATATTAACAAAAAATCAAACCTGAAAAGAGGTATGAAAATAAGCTTAACAAAACACCTAAAAACTTCAGCACATCC
>DASWKU010000099.1:0-8044 GCA_036396455.1 Flavobacteriaceae bacterium | reverse complement strand
GTCGTGATGAGGAAATACGACGCATCCTTCAGATTTTATCAAGGCGAACCAAAAACAATCCGATTTTGGTCGGAGAACCTGGAACCGGTAAAACAGCCATTGCCGAAGGCTTGGCACACCGTATTGTTGATGGCGATATCCCGGAGAACTTAAAAGACAAACAAATTTTTGCCTTGGATATGGGAGCACTCATCGCTGGAGCAAAATACAAAGGCGAATTTGAAGAACGCCTAAAAGCGGTCATTAAGGAAGTAACGACCAGCGAGGGCGATATCGTTCTGTTCATTGATGAAATCCATACCCTTGTTGGTGCCGGTGGCGGACAAGGTGCCATGGATGCCGCAAACATCCTAAAACCAGCTTTGGCTAGGGGTGAATTACGGGCCATTGGAGCTACCACTTTGGATGAATACCAAAAATATTTTGAAAAGGACAAAGCCTTGGAACGACGTTTTCAAAAAGTGATGGTTGATGAACCCGATACCGAAAGCGCCGTTTCCATTCTTCGTGGTATCAAGGAAAAATATGAGACCCATCATAAAGTCCGTATTAAGGACGAGGCCATTATTGGTGCCGTGGAACTATCCGAACGCTATATTACCAATCGTTTTTTACCGGATAAGGCCATTGACTTAATGGACGAGGCCGCTTCCAAATTGCGGATGGAAATCAATTCCAAACCAGAGGAACTCGATGTTTTGGACAGGAAAATCATGCAACTGGAAATTGAAATTGAAGCCATTAAAAGAGAGAAAGATGAGGCAAAACTCAAAACCTTACGTTCCGAATTGGCCAATTTAAAAGAACAGCGGAATGACATTTTTGCAAAATGGAAAAGTGAAAAGGAAGTGGTTGACAACATTCAGACCACCAAATCAAAAATTGAAGACTTTAAATTGGAGGCCGAACGTGCTGAACGCGACGGCGATTACGGAAAAGTGGCCGAAATTCGCTACGGAAAAATTAAGGAAGCACAAGAACAATTGGAAAAACTTCAAAAAGAATTACAACAAAATCAATCTGGTCATTCTTTAATTAAGGTAGAAGTGACCTATGATGATATTGCAGAGGTTGTGGCCAAATGGACCGGAATTCCAGTGACCAAAATGCTTCAGAGTGAACGCGAAAAATTATTGAAATTGGAAGCCCATCTTCACAAACGTGTGGTTGGACAAGACGAGGCCATTGTTGCAGTAAGTGATGCCGTGAGGCGCAGTCGTGCAGGATTGCAAAATCCAAAAAAACCTATTGGCACCTTTTTGTTCTTGGGTACAACTGGCGTGGGCAAAACCGAATTGGCAAAAGCCTTGGCCGAATATTTGTTCGATGACGAAAATGCCATGACCAGGATCGACATGAGCGAATATCAGGAAAGCCATGCTGTGAGCCGATTGGTCGGTGCGCCTCCAGGATATATTGGTTATGACGAAGGGGGTCAGTTGACCGAAGCCGTGAGACGTAAACCCTATTCAGTGATATTGTTGGATGAAATCGAGAAGGCGCATCCTGACACCTTTAACATTCTGTTGCAGGTTTTGGATGAAGGCCATTTAACAGACAATAAAGGGCGTTTGGCAGATTTTAAAAACACCATCATCATCATGACTTCCAACCTTGGAAGCCAGATCATTCATGAACGTTTTGAAGCTACAAAGGATATAGATACTGCAATGGAAGCTGCCAAACTGGACATCTTGGTCTTATTGAAACAAAGCATCCGTCCAGAATTCTTGAACCGTATAGATGATATCATCATGTTTACGCCTTTGAGTAAGGAGAATATTGTTGACATCGTTAAATTACAGTTGAAAGACGTCACCAAAATGCTAAAGCAACAAGGGATTATCTTTGATGCAACCGATGAGGCCATCACTTATCTTGCCGAAAAAGGATACAATCCCGAATATGGGGCCAGACCTGTTAAACGGATCATTCAAAAAGAAGTGTTGAACGAATTGAGCAAAGACATTCTTTCAGGAAAAGTCACAACGGATAGCATCATTTTGTTGGATTGTTTTGGAGAAACATTGGTCTTTAGAAATCAAAATAATTTAGTTGCCGAAAAGAGGTAATATACTGTAACAAAATCATTCCGTAACAGTCTTTAAATTGGTTGGTTAGGTAAAAAGCAACACAAGTCTTTACCGAAAACATTCGGGGGATGCGTGTTGCTTTTGTTGTTAAAATATTCCAAAAATTGAGAATTTCAAACAATAAAACTTTAAAAATTGCATTACATATATTGAAATTAATTCTTAAATTTGAAATGCTATTAATTTTTCCCAAATTACTTTAAACAATTGAAGTTACAATTCCCTCAAAAACTTTGAGGGAATTGTAACTATTTAACATTTAAAACCTACTTGAAAATGGATGTAAATTCATACATAGACCACACACTTTTAAAACCATCGGCTACCGAACGCGACATCATTAACTTATGTGAAGAAGCAAAACTTCACAACTTCTCCTCTATTTGCGTGAATGGTTGTTTTGTTCCGTTGGCAAAACAAATACTTGAAAGATCTCAAGTTAAAATTTGTTGTGTTATAGGTTTTCCATTTGGTGCCATGTCAACAGATGCCAAGGTTTTTGAAGCAAAAAAAGCTGTTGATGATGGTGCTGATGAAATAGAAATGGTCATCAACATTGGACTGTTGAGAAGTAAAAACTATTTTCGAGTATTGATGGATATAAGTGATGTAAAAATTGCCATTGGCAAAATTCCACTTAAAGTCATTTTGGAAATCAGTGAGCTTTCGAAAAACGAAATGATCAGGGCCAGCGAAATTTGTTTGGATGCCCAAGCCGATTGTATTAAAACCTCAACAGGATTTTCAAAAAGTGGTGCCACACTTACTGCTGTGAAAATTATTAAAAAAACAGTTCGGGACAAAATCAAAATAAAAGCTTCCGGAGGTATCACAGATTTAAATACAGCCCAGAAATATATTGATGCCGGTGTAGCTGGAATTGGTACTTCGTTTGGTGTTGATATTGTAAACAGTAATTCTACAAGTATGGTTTAAACTTAATTCCAAAAATTGGAATTGAATATTTATTTATTTATAAATGATTTAAGCCAACTGCAATGCAATTTTCATCATATCATTGAAAGATTGCTCTCGTTCCAAGGCACTCGTTGCTTCACCAGTAAGTATATTATCGCTGACCGTAAGAATAGAAAGTGCTTTAACACCAAAACGTTTTGCAAGGGTAAAAAGGATTTGAGATTCCATTTCCACACCAATAATGCCATGCTTTTTCCAAATATCCCATCTATTGGGAGCATCGTCATAAAATGTATTGGTACTAAACACCGGACCTTGAAAAGTCTTTATATTTAAATCATTGGCAGCTTTATAAGCTTTCATCAACAAATCAAAATCAGCCGTTGCGGCATAATGCATGCCTTTAAAATATAAACTATTGGCATCCGAATCACCCGAAGCGCTCATCGCCAGTAATACTTGACCTAATTTTATGTGCTCTTGTATTGATGCACAGGTTCCAACTCTAATCAGGTTCTTGACGTGATACGAATTTATCAGTTCATGTACATATATGGCATGACTTCCCATGCCCATACCAGTCCCTTGAATGGAAACGCGTTGCCCTTTATAATACCCAGTAAAACCCAACATGCCGCGTACATTGTTATAACAAATGGCATCATCCAAAAAGGTGTCTGCAACATGCTTTGCCCGTAAAGGGTCTCCGGGAAGTAAAACGGTTTCGGCTATTTCTCCAATTTTTGCCCCTATATGAATACTGCTCATGTATTTTTTTTATTGGTTTTTTAAATTCTAAAGTGTCTAAAGAGTGTCTAAAGTGCCTAAAGTGCCTAAAGTGTAAATATTAAAAATTCAGTACAATAAATCCACCTTTGGCTTAAAATTTTTAGGTACTGATAACTTTAGCGCACTTATAACTTTAAGTACTGATTAAGCCCCATAAGGAATCCAAATATTCTTTATTTGAGTGGCGTGACGAAGAAATTCCTCGCCTTCACCTTGTGCTTTGTCCATCCAGTCACGATACTTTCCATTATTGCCCCAAGTACGTTTCATATTGTCGGCCGATAAGTATTCAATCTCCTTAAATCCGGCTTTATCCCCAAAATACCAAATAGCATCCACATCATCATGTTTGGCCATCACTTGGGCAAGCTCATCTTTTTTTCCCGTAACGATATTGACGGTTCCTGCCGGAACATCGGAAGTTTCTAGGATTTGATAAAAATCTGTTGTGGACAATGGTGCTGTTTCAGATGGGATAACAATAACGTTGTTGCCCATGGAAATTGCAGGTATAACGGTTGAAATAAATCCTAACAATGGTGATTCATTAGGGCAAACAATTCCCATAACACCAAGAGCTTCAGGCATTGCCAAGGTGACGTTACGTTGTACGGTATGATGAACCAAACCATCATATTTATCGGCTTGGGCAGCATAGGTGTAAATGCGCTCAATGGATTCGTCCACTTCTTTCAAGGCATCGGGTTGGGACACATTGGTCATTTGTACAATTCGATTGGCAAACTCCGCTTTTCTAATCGCCAAATTTTCGGCAATATAATACAGTACCTGAGCCCTGGCATGACCCGTCATATTTCCCCAAGAACTATTGGCGTGTGCCGCTTCAACCGCATTTCTGATATCTTTTCGATTTCCTGTCGAGACTTCACCAACATAATCACCATTGACGCTTTTTACAACCGTACTATAACCACCATCGGGTCTCGCCTGCTTGCCTCCAATAAACATTTTGGCGGTCCTATCAATACCTGATTTAGGTTGCCCATTGGTTACTGGTGTATTCGAAAGTATCGGAGTTTTAAAAATAGGTTGATCTGAAAACTTTTCATGAATTTTAGGCTTCATATACTCATACAAACCTTCCTTTCCTCCTTCTCTACCAAAGCCCGATTCCCTATAACCTCCAAAACCAGAAGCGGCATCAAAGACATTGGTGCAATTTATCCAAGCAACCCCTGCTTTGATTTGTGGTGCAATATCCAAAGCCAAATTGATGTTTTCGGTCCAAATACTACTTGCCAATCCATATCGTGTATTATTGGCCAGTTTTACCGCTTCAGAATGTGACCTAAAACTCATGGCCACCAATACTGGCCCAAAAATTTCTACTTGTGCAATTGTAGATGAAGGTGAAACCTCCGTAAACAATGTTGGGGGATAAAAATACCCATCCTTTGGACAAGCCCATGAAGGTTGCCATAATTTACAGCCTTCATCAACGCCTTGTTGAACCAGCTCTTCAATGGTCTTAAGCTGAACCGGTGCGACGATAGCGCCAATGTCAATGCTTTTGTCCAAAGAATTGCCAACCCGTAAACTTTCCATCCGTTTGCGAATCTTTTTATAAAGGGATTCTGCAATGCTTTCTTGAACCAATAATCGAGAGCCCGCACAACATACCTGACCTTGATTGAACCAAATCGCATCCACCACACCTTCCACTACACTGTCAAGATCGGCGTCTTCAAACACGATAAATGGGGATTTTCCACCAAGTTCCAAGGATAGTTTTTTTCCTGTTCCTGCTGTTGCACGTCTAATAATCTTTCCAACTTCGGTGGAGCCTGTGAAGGCAATTTTGTTGACATCTTTATGATTTACCAAGGCTGCCCCTGTGGTTCCATGACCCGTAATGATATTGACCACTCCCTTTGGCAATCCAATTTGATTACAGATATCGGCGAAAAGCAATGCTGTTAAGGAGGTAAATTCAGCGGGTTTTAAAACCAAGGTATTGCCCATGGCCAATGCAGGAGCAATCTTCCAAGCCAACATGAGCAATGGGAAGTTCCACGGAATGATCTGGCCAATGACCCCGATTTCTTTATAATACTTTAATTCGGTATCCCGCAATTGTGCCCAACCGGCATGATGATAAAAATGTCTCGCCACCAATGGAATGTCTATATCCCTAGTTTCACGAATGGGTTTTCCGTTATCCATGGATTCCAAGACGGCAAACAAACGCGAATGTTTTTGAATTTGTCTCGCAATGGCATACAAATACCGAGCGCGTTGGTGCGCTCCAATGTTCACCCATTCGGGTAAGGCTTCTTTTGCTGCTCTTACTGCCAAATCAACATCTTTTTCATTCGCCTCCGAAATTTTAGCAAGTTTCTCTTTGGTTGACGGATTAATACTATCAAAATAGTCCTTGGATGTTGGTGCTTTCCATTCACCATTTATAAAGAGTTGAAAGGTATTGTTGTGTGATTTTAAATAGTTTATGGCCTCTTCTGCACTTTCAGGAGCAGGTCCGTATTCCATGGTTTCAAAAATGTCTTTAATTTTCATTCTATAATAAATTATGCCATTGGGTGTCTGTATGCTGCTGAATAGCGTCCGGTCACGTAGTGTTCCAGTTGTCGCTCTATATCTCCTAGCAAACTGCTGGCTCCAAACCTGAACAAATCCGGGTTGAGCCAATCGTTGCCTAATTCTTCCTTAATTAAAATTAACCAGTTTAAGGCATCTTTAGCTTTGCTGATACCTCCAGCCGGTTTAAATCCTACTTTATCTCCAGTCAATTCGTAATACGCCCTTATCGCTCTTATCATCACCAAGCTCACGGGAAGTGTGGCATTTACGGGTTCTTTTCCTGTGCTGGTCTTAATAAAATCGGAGCCGGCCATCATACTTACCCAACTTGCTTTGGCAACTTTGGTGTATGTTGGTATTTCTCCTGTAGCCAAAATGGTTTTCATGTGAGCTTCACCACAGGCTCTTCTGCAAGCTGAAACCTCATCATAAAGCCCTTTCCAATTGGATTCCAAAACCAATCTTCTACTGATGACAATATCAATTTCTTTGGCTCCTGCTGCAACCGAAAGCTCAATTTCTTTCAGTTTTTCCTTTAAGGGAATATTTCCCGCAGGAAATCCTGTAGAAACCGCCGCAATTGGAATGTTACTTTTTCCCAAGGCGCTTACGGCATCCTTGATGAGATTGTGATACACGCAAACTGCTCCTACATGAATATTCACATCCTGCATTTCCATGGCTTCCAACAAATCCTGACGTACAGGAGCTTTGGCCTTGGCGCAAAGCCTATAAACATTACTTCTGGTATCGTCTCCTGACAAGGTGGTTAAATCCATACAGGTTATGGCCTTAAGAAGCCATGCCGCTTGCCATTCCTTTTTTACGGAGCGACGGCCACTCAATGTAGCCGCGCGCCTATCAACCGCACTTCTATTAATGTTAATGTCCTTAAAAAGTGTCGCATCATAAGGGATGCCGTCATTCCGTTGGTGCATAATGGGATGATTATTTGATAGTATGTGGTCCACTTTTAATTTTGTACTTGCCATACCATGTGCTTTTTGTTTCTAAAATATAACGAGTAAAAATACAAATTTCCAAATGCACTAGATCATTGTTTTAAGGATTAATGCTTTTGGCTTTGGTTTGTCATCATCAATTTTATAGGCTAAATCCATAAATTCCAGGGCTTTTTCAAAATTGGATTCCTTATTTGAATACAATAAAGCCAGTTCCTCATTAGCTTTAACATAATCTCCAATCTTCTTTTTTAACAGGACTCCTGCTCCGTAATCTATTTCGCTTTCCTTGGTTTCCCTTCCAGCCCCCAATTTAACGGAGGCCAAACCAATATCCATGGCGTTCAACTCATGTATATAACCAGTTTTCTTACTTCTATAAGCCTGTTGAAATTTGGTGTTTGGCAACAATTCTGGGTTGTCTATTACTTTAACATCTCCTCCTTGTGCAGCCACAAGTTCCTTAAATTTTTCATAGGCCTTTCCGGAATCAATTAGGCTTTTCAGGAGTGTAACAGCTTCTTTTTGCGTTTTTGTAACCTCACCAAGCATCAACATGTGGCTTCCCAGTTCCAAACACAATGCTGTTAGATCTTCCGGTCCATGGCCTTTTAAAGTTTCAATGACCTCTTTGATTTCCAATGCATTCCCAATGGCAAATCCAAGGGGTTCGCTCATTGAGGTAAAGACCACAATTATCTTTTTGTTCATTTTAGATCCAAT
>DASWKU010000098.1:0-8208 GCA_036396455.1 Flavobacteriaceae bacterium | reverse complement strand
TGCCCTAAAGAATAGCTCCACGGCATAGTCTGTAGTACCTCCGCCAGGGGGTGTTGCATGCCCAATAATCCCTGGGTAACGCACACTACGGACATCCAGACCATAGGTATGGTTGTAATACGCACACCACGATTCACCTGTCACTTTTGCAATGCCATAGGTCGTTGTGGGGCTTTTTGGAACATCCTGTGGTGTTTCTGTTTTTGGTGCGCCTTCGCCAAATACTGCGATGGAGGAGGGCCAAAAGACCTTGTCCAGTTTATATATCCTTGCGATTTCGAGGACGTTGAGTAGGCCCTGTACATTGAGGCGCCATGCCCTTAAGGGTTTTTCTTCAGCCACTGCGGAGAGGGCCGCTGCAAGATGATAGATTTGGGTAATGCCATTGTTGTTTACGATACTGGAGAGTGTATTGATGTCCAGCACATCCAATATCATAAAGGAACATCCAAAGCTGTCCTTGGCATTTCCATTGATGTCGGAGGCAATGACATTGTACTTGCCATATTTTTCGATGAGTGCTTTTGCAAGTTCGGTACCGAGCTGTCCGGCTGCACCGGTAATTAATATTTTAGTTTTCATTCATTAATGTCTATTATTTTATGATTCGATGTTAAAAAAACATGGGCGACTTTGTGCCAAGACGCCCATGTTGCAATACGCCATCGCTGTTACCTGATGGCACTATTACTATGAAAAAAATTACTTTTCTATTCTTCAATTTAAGTTTTAATGTTTTTATCCTCACCCCGAGTCAGCTTCGTGATGACAATGTTTAAGATCACCACTTTACTGAAGCTTCGTTCAGCACAAGGCACGAGGACTAAAAAGCACGACACCCCATCTACTAATAGCCTTCCATAGGCAGGTAAGGATGCCGTGCACCTTCCCGATCCCGATAACTATCGGGACTATCGGGATCAAAATAATACTCAATTGTGATGAAGAACTTCTTAATACGATTGCATTACTGCACATTTTGATAGTCAGTTTTGGAATGCCTTAAAGGGAATGGTCTCTTTAACTACCAGTATGTTTTAAATTTTAACATGCTTCCCATCCCCTTCTTGACATGCATCATTGTTTATGTTTTAATTGTTTTAATAGTATTCATCCATTTTGGGTACACCTCAGTACCTCATGAACTGTTATTAATAATACGTTTCAATACCCAGATACCCTTACCTTCTTTATAGGTTTTTTTAAAGTTAGGTGTTATAGGTATAATACAATTGAGATTGGGTTTGGTACTATTTGGAAAGTCATTATTTTTTTTAGTTAGTTGAAGGTGACCTTAAACGCCATTTCTTGTGGCAGGCAGAGGGAACTATTAAATGATAAAAAACTGGCTTACTGTGGCAAAACAATAATGGTACTGCCCTGTACCTTTAAAGCAATGCCTGCGGCTTGCAACACCTTAAACACATCGTTGGCAGATAAATCGGGATGCAATTGACCGGAGTAATGGATCACGTTCATCGGCTCGGTGTACGTAATGGTCATATTGTACCATTGTGCCACCTCTTCAATCACGGTTTCGGCTGGAGCATGGTCAAACGCCACCGTGCCATCACGTCGTTTTTTAATAGTGTTTGCGGCAGTTGCCGTTGTTGCAATTCCGCTACGGGTTGTGGTGATCACTACCACGCCGTTGGCACCGCGGCTTCCATACAAGGTTGTGGCATCAGCGTCCTTTAGTACATTCACATCCTGAATGGTATTGGGGTCCAATATGCTCAGGTCTCCCATGTAGGGCAGTCCGTCCACCACGACCAAAGGGGCATTACCGGACTGTAATGAATTTTGTCCGCGAATCCTTAGCTCCAGATTGCCACGGCCATCCTTTTGTACCACAAGGCCGGGAACCCTACCACTTAAGCGGTCGGCAAGACTGATCGAGGTGTTTTTTGAAAGTTCTTCATTCCCCACACGGGCAATGGAACCTGTTGATGTCTTTTTATTGACATGCCCATAGCCTGTATTTACAGTTTCACCATCGTCCGGATTGGTGTAATCCTTGGAGGTCAGGACACTTTGGAGGTCTTGACGTGCTTTAAGAACAATGGTTTTGCCAATAATCTCATAAGTAAAGGCCTGATGGCTTGTAGCTTGATCTAAAGCGTGCTGCAAACTGGAACCTTCCAAGGCAATGCTCCTCTTGTCCCTATGGTCCAAAAGGGCAGAGGCGTACCACAGATGGTATCCACTTTGTTTTTGTATAGCCTCAAACAGCTTTTTGGTGGTCAGCCTTTTTTTGTTCAGGTCAATTTGCTGTGCCGTTACAGCATGGGAACACACAACCAAAACCATCAAAGCCAGTATGGACAAACATGCGTTACCCATTGATTTACTTGGTTTATTAGCGCATAAGGAAAAAGATCGTATGGCCATCCTATTGATTTTTTATTTTATCTTTTTTATTGGATGCTGGTGTGTATTAAAAACAGAATAAACAATTACAGTGTTCTTTATTTTTTCATATATAATAACATATGGAAATCGTTTTAAGGGCAATTCTCTATATACTGGTTTTCTCTTTATGGAAAAATTTACATTTCTATTTTTTAATGTTTCAAAATAACCTTGTAAATAATTATAAAATTCTTCGCCCAGACCTAATTGTTGAGATTCGTACCAATCAATGGCGTCATAAATTTCGGTTTGGGCGGCTGGGTCAATAACTAATTTAGAACCCATATTTCTTTTTAATCCCACGCTTTACTTCGTCCCAGGTTTTACCTTTGGTTTCGCCTGTCAAGTATTTTTCTCTACGCTCTTCAATACAATTATAATGCTCGTCTGTAACTACTGATGCAGATTCTGTTTCATTTAGAGAATCGAAAACACCATCTAAAGTTATCAACTTAGAGTCATCTTTAATAATTCGGTTAAACCGTTCTATTAAACTCTTTCTTAATTCTATTGTTGCCATATCACAAATATACAAATTTATTAAAAGCATAGTTGGTGTTTGTTGATGCATGGGTGACTGAAAGATTCAAAGATAAAAGTGAACCGTTAAAAACAATTGGATGAATTAATTTTTTGATCGAGAAACCATTCATATTTTATATGATTTTTTAAACGAACTCAATTAAAAACCCTGTCCATTACCGTTCAAGTACCGAGGGGGTTATAGAAGTCGTTTAAACGACTTCATAGTTATAATACAATCAAGAGTACATTTGGTACTATAGGGACGTTGTTCTTTTGTGGGTCAATTGAGCGTAACCTTAAACTCCACATCCTGTGGGGTGAGGCATAGTTCCTCCTTACAGGCCATATAGGTTATCGTCCCCTCAAGTGTTACAGGTTGGTCTGTTTTGGTCTTGACCGTTTGCACAAAATCCACGGTGCTGTAATAATACCGTACATTGACCATAAAAATGTCATCAAAATGCTCTTGAAGGTCTCCCACTTCTTTGGGTTTGCCCTGTAGCACTACATCGTCATTTTGTTTAAATGTTATGGCTGTTGGCAATGG
The DNA here is from genome assembly GCA_036396455.1 of Flavobacteriaceae bacterium. Classification (GTDB taxonomy): domain Bacteria; phylum Bacteroidota; class Bacteroidia; order Flavobacteriales; family Flavobacteriaceae; genus Geojedonia. The sequence continues at coordinate 4,724 of DASWKU010000098.1, read as the reverse complement.
CCCAATGCCCTCATCCTGCTCGCTGTATTGGGAGTAAATGTGCCAGCCCTTATCTATATTAGCTACGATATGGATTTGATATTCTCCGTTTGATATCTTTTTTGATGAAACCTGAACCTTAACAGGGTCTAGTATTTGAGCCTGTATAGCCATAGAAACTAGGCCTATAGCTAAAACAACTAACTTTTTCATAACTGACTTCTATTATTCTTCTTTAGGGTCACGAATCACGATACATTTCATCTCCTTCTCACCTTCAATAATATCCAAACCGCTTTTACGAAGTTCTTTTTTAATATCCTCCAAGTTTATGATGGCGTTTAGGGTAATATCAATGTTGCCTTTAATGCCGGTTTCATCAATGAGAGGTAGGTCATGGCTATAATTTAAGCCCAAAGGGCCTTCTATTGCATCTATCAATCTTGTTATAGGAATATTATAAAACGACCCTCCATCCAAAGAATTATAAGTACTTTTAGTTACAGGACCTCCTTTAGTTTTTAACTTCCTTTTGGCTTTTTCGGTTGCCACCAATTTTAAACAAGGCATCATTCTGGTTTCAATGCTTACCTCGTACCCAAACATATTCTGTAAATCATTTTGCATGACTTTCATTTTGTTTTCAGGAGTTCTTCTGTTTGGAGGGAGCACTTGACTATAACAGAACAAGTTTATGCCTTTATCATATTCGGCCTGAAATAAGGAGGTATCCTTTATTTCAAGAATAGGAGATACATGATAATTTCCATACGCTACGGTATCTGTAGCATGCCAATTCATGGAGCGTCCAAAATAGGCCATGCGATACATTTCGGGCAGGCCTCTTCCCAATAATTGTACATAATCCTTCTTACTACCGTTATAATTATATGGTGCCGGTTGGTCATCGGCAAAAGGGAAGGGATAATCCACATAATTTTCCATTCCCGGTTTCCAGGTGGTGAATACCGAACGATAGGTAAAATCATCATCATTACCACCATTTCCATTTACTAAAAAAGGTTTATCAGGGTCAAAAGGTATTACTTCATTTTTACCTTCACTACTATAATCCACATAATCAAAATCCTTGTTCTCAATAAACCGCTGAAGTGTTTGTTTATCAAAAAAATTGGTTCTTGCTTTTATGATTCCTTCGCTATTTATATAAATAACGTGGGGTACACCACGTATCCCATATTTCTTGTAATAGATGGAATCATAGGTTACCGGTAAATTAAGGTTGAGCTTTTTTCTGTATGTTTCATATACTCCTTGTACATCATCATTTAAATCTATACCCACCATAATGATGTTAACTCTTTCCTTAAATTCACTATAGAGTTCATTGTTTTCCGGGAGTTTTCTAAAACAGGCGGTGCAATTTTTTGAAAAGAAGTCCAATATAAGCGGTTTACCTTTTAAATCTTCAATGGAGGTTTGATTTGTTTCAAAATATTGTATTTTATCAAACACCAGGTTTGGCATAGGCTCTCCAATTTTCAACGTCTCATCCCGATAGCTATCGGGATTGGTTGATTGGGCAAAGCCAAATGAATTTATTAAAAAAATAAAAATGATGGTAATAACTGTTTGCTTTTGTAACATTGTAGAAAAGGTTAAGATTATTTAATGTATTATGACATCCGGCAGTCTTTGGTGTAACCACCGGACGTTTTTAAGGGTTTTAGTATCCCGGGTTCTGTGTTAAATTAGGATTTTTTAGTATTTCAGATTCCGGAATGGGATATAATACATCTTCGGCATTCCAGTTTGGTTTTATCGGCCCTAAAACGGCATCAGTACGACCCGTACGTTTTAAATCCAACCAACGGTGCCCCATTTCACAGAATAATTCGTGTCTTCTTTCTACTTCAATAGCCAGTAATAATGCTGACTGAGAATTAGCAGTTGTATTATCAAGCCCTGCTCTATTACGAATCATATTCAAATCTTCCTGAGCACCAGCTGTATCTCCAAGTTTTGCTCTAGCTTCTGCACGTATTAAATATTGTTCTGCTAATCTGAACATCATCAATTGTTCAGGATAATTTGCATCATCGCGATAACGTTTTACTTTATATTTAAAAGGATAGTAAAAAGTACCTCCCCCAAAAAAAATATCTTCATAACTGCTTATCCAATTTAACTTCCTAAAATCCCCATTCTCAAAGGAGTTACGAAGATTATCATTTAGTGAATGCATCACAAAAAAGTTTATTATAAATAGTTCTCCATCAGCGGTGGGTACGCCATCAGGATAAATTCGGCTCAACTGCCAAATAGCTTCGGTACTATTAGTTAAAAAAACGTTGTTTACGTCAGAAGCAATAGAGTATTTATTAGAATCAATAATTGATGTTGCCTCATTTTCAGCATTATCATAGTCATTTAGGTATAAAAACACTCTGGCTAGTAGAGCTGAAGCTGTGAGTTTATTTGGTCGAGTTTTCTTAGATCCTAAATATTCTAAATTTAAAAGACCCTTCGCTTCTTGGAGATCTGTTACAATTTGCAGATACACTTCCTCACTTGACAATCGACTAAGAGTAGCATTAGTACCGTAATTTGTTGATAATACTAGAGGAACATCTTCAAATAAATTAACCAAATAAAAATAACAAAACGCCCTAACAAATTTGGCCTCTCCTTCAACCTGTTTCTTGACTTCTTCTGATAGAGAATTGGATGTCTCTACTCCCTCTATAATAGAATTAGCTTCGTAAATCGTATTATACATTGTGGCCCAACCATTATAAATATAAGTATTGTCTATATTTATTTCATTATCATAAAATTCCCCTGGGTATTCCGTAAAGTTAAAATAGTGTACCATTTCATCAGATGTAAGACCTGCAAGAAAAGAAAGAGAACTAAATACTCCTCCAATAAAATGATAATTTCCTTGCATGGAATTGTACATCCCTGTAGCAGCAGCAATTGCAGTTTCATCATTTTCGAATACGAGATCACCACTCACCAATGAATTGGGTAAATCGACTTCAACGAAGTCTTTATCACATGAAGTTAAAAAAAACATCCACATTAAGCCTATTACTAAAAACGGCTTAACTAATTTAATCTTGTTTATATTTTTTGACATGATTTCCATAATTTAAAAATTAAGTTTAACACCGGCTCCTACGATTCTCAAAGGCGGCAATTCCAAAAAAGGAGACTCCGGATTGAAGCCAAAATAATTGGTAATTGTATACAAATTTTGGGCCTGTAAATAAATTTGCATCTCTTTTATGTTCAGTTTCTCAAGTATATTGTTAGGCATATTATAAGACAGTGCTATGTTTTTTAAGCGAATAAAGGATGCATCGGTAACATTGATGTCACTACCCCCGGCTCTACTGTATGGGGTACTGGAACCCGTGGTGAATTTTTGCAAGGTACTTTCATCCCCCACCTGTGTCCAACGGTCGTCGTCAAGAATAGAGGCCAATTGGTTTTGAAACCTTCCACCGGGTTGCGTAAAAAACAACCCCATAATACCAGCCGCATCCTGTTTTACAAATTCCAACAGGAAATTTAAATCAAAACCTTTGTAGGAGAACTGGTTATAAAAACCACCAAAGAATTTCCGGGAACGGTCTATAACAATCTGTTGGTCTTCCGTATTAATGGAACCGTCATTGTTTAAATCCACCACTTGGTATAACCCTGTGTCTGGATCCACTCCATCAAATTGATATACCTTTCTGATATTTAAGGGTTCACCTACCACATAGGTATTGGCGTAAGAGGATTCTTCAATACCGGGATAAGACACCAATTTATTTCTTGGGATGGTAAGGTTAAAACTCGTTTTCCAATTTAGATGAGCAGTTTGTATATTAGTAGTACTTAAACTAAACTCCCAACCCGTATTTTGTACCGTTGCGGGCAAATTTGCCTGCACTGAAGAAAACCCCGTAATTGCAGGGAGATTGAAACCCACCAATTGACTGGAAGACCGGTTGCGATACCAGGTCGTATTAAATTGAATTCTATCCTTAAATAGTCCAAGATCCAAAGAGGCTTCCAGTTTTTTGTTCACTTCCCAGCTATAGGCAGGATTTGCCAAACCTGTTGTGTTCAAAAAGGAAAGCCCATCATATGTAGTTGATCCCGGAGAATAGGTGCTTAAATAGCCATAATCCCCAATCTGGTCATTTCCCGTAGTTCCATAACTTCCACGAAGTTTACCAAAGCTTAACCATTCACTAACTTTGATTCCATTTTCTCTTGAAAATATCCAAGCCCCTCCAACTGCCCCAAAATTACCCCATTGTTTATCGGCACCAAAACGGCTTGAGCCATCCCGTCGCCCTGTTAGGTTCAAGAAATATTTACCATCAAAAGAATACCCAATACGGCCATAAGCTGCATTGTAGCGGTATTGCGTTTCATTATCAGCATCAATATTTTGAGTTGTGGCCGCTTGAATATTACCCAATAGTCCATCGGATACAAAACCTTCTCCTCTTACTCTAAAGTTTTTGGTATCATTGGCCTGCCATGTCGTTCCCAATAATACATTCAATTCACTTTTGCCAAATTGTGTTTTATAAGTCAATTGTGGTTCAACAATCCAGTTTTTTACTGAATAATCAATTTTCGAAGCATTATTTAGACTTCCCGAAGCAGGATTTAAGGCAGTTTGGGGTGTAGTTCTTAATTGGTTTGTAGAAATATCGTTGTAACCCAAACTTGCAGAAATGTCCAAGCCCTTTAAAATTGAATAACTTAAAAAGGCG
>DASWKU010000097.1:0-2435 GCA_036396455.1 Flavobacteriaceae bacterium | reverse complement strand
TCATTTTGACCTCCTAAAGCAACATGCATCATGATTGGAATACTTGAATCCACATGCTCAACACCTTTAATTCCGGCCTTGAGCAAACTTGCCAAAGCGTCGGGGTTGCCAATATGTCCTTCTGGCCATAGCATTCCATGGTTGATTTCATTTCCAATTTGAACCATATCAGGAACCGTATTTTGAACTTTCATCGCATTTAAAACATCGGACGTGTAATTAGTGACGGCTTCCTGTAGTTCTTCAAAAGTTAGGCCTTCCCAAGCTTTAGGCTTGTATTGTTGCTGGGGATCGGCCCAATAATCGCTATAATGTAAATCCAATAAAAATTTCATTCCGGCTTCTTTAATACGTTTCGCCATGGCGAGGGTGTGGTCTAGATCACAAAAGCCATCCTTTGGAGAATAGCCTTTCTCATTTTCAGGGTTTACAAAAATTCGGAGCCTGATATAATTGAATCCATGTTCTTTTAATAATTTGATAGCATCTATTTCTTTACCATTTTCAGTAAATTTTATATTGCGACTTTCAATTTCAGGCAAAAATGAAATATCGGCTCCAATCATTCTATCTATTGCTTTTGTGGTTTTTGGCAATTGGTCTTCAGAAGGGGATTTATAAGTAAAATCACTTGGAAGCGTATGAATTTCATGAGCTCCTGGCCATAAGGTTCCGGATTTGGCTTCAACCTTGACTTTATCTGGTTCACTTCCTGCAATAAACTGAAGATTAAAAACTCCATTTTCAAGTTTAGCTTTGGCATATTGGGTTCCAATAGAATCGGTGCCTAAAATAAAATCCTTTTCATCAATAGTTTTTAGGGTTCCATTTCCTGTAACATATAATCGAATTGAATCTTGTGCCGATGTAATTTCACGACCCAGACTATCGGTAACAGCAATTCGCATTCTTGTTTCGTCTTTGCCATTTGCTATTAACGTGGTGCTGTAACTGGTTAACATCACCGAAACCGGTTTTCCTGATTCCACCTGACTGACTGAAGAAAAATCAGGTATTTCAACTTTGGCTTCTTCAGATGCTGGTGCAGATTTTTTACATTGAAAAAATGTGACCAAAGCCAAAAAGAAAATGAGCCTTCCTGTTCTCATAGTTGCAAGATTATTCACTATTCATAAAGACATTTGGAGTTGTCTTCTTTTACAAAATACGATTTATAATTCTTTGCTTTTTTGTCCATACAACCACAAAGATTTAAAAGTTGGATATTTTTAAAATCCGTTGGACTACTTTCAGCCTGAAGTGCTATATAGCCTTTATCCAAAGGCTTTCCGTCTTTTGCTAACCATTCGTCCAAACTATCAGCACCAAAAGCCTTCCATTCTGCAACTTTATCAGAATTAGGATCGCCAACACCTATCTTAATGTTTTGATATACCATGACCGTATCATTGTTCACAATATGGACCATGGACTCGCTACCCATAACGATGGCTTCCACATGTACCCATTGCTCACCATCATAAGTTTTGGAATTTGAACTTGTGCAATGGTCATAAATGGTCTTGCCATCCATTTCAACGGTAGTCCCTGGCGTACACAGATTGGCCGTTGGCCTTTCATTGCCATCACTTAGCCCTCCCAATAATTGAAATTCAATGGAAACTGGAAAATTTTGACCTAAACTGTTACTTGCAGCCGATTGTGAGTGCAGCATCATCCCATTATTTCTTTTGGCCCAACCTTCACCGCCTTTAACTTGTTCCCCTACAAAGCGGTAATCCAGTTTAATCTTGTAGTACGAAAACGGTGTTTTGTAATAAATATGCCCAAAAGCATTGTCAAAAGTTTCATGCTCGTCATATACCACTCTAATCATGCTGTCTTCAACCCTGAATGTGTTATTATAGTTATCGCCCACTTGATGGCCGGCAATTTTTATGTCCCAATCGTTCAAATCCTTTCCATTGAACAACGGCATCCATTCTTCGGTATTAGCATTTATATTTGATGTGGTTTTGGATTCTTTACATCCATAGAAAAAGGTTGTAAGCGCTAAAAGAAATAGTATTTTTTTCATGATAAAGAGTATTTAGTTTTCTATAAGTTATCAGCCAAATTTTTTAAAGTTTTGGTTGCAGATTCAGGGGTAATATCACGTTGTGGGCTTGCAAACAGTTCATAACCCACCATGAATTTTTTAATGGTGGCACTACGTAAAAGTGGTGGATAAAAACTCATGTGCCAGTGCCAGTGCTCATTGTTTTCATGGGTTGTAGGCGCTTGATGAATCCCACTGGAATACGGAAAGGAGCAATTGAACACCTTATCATAAATCCTGGTAGTCACTGAAATTGCTTCTGCGAAAAGATGCGATTCCCCATCGTTCAAAACACTGATGTCCTTTTGTGCCTTTTTTGGAACAATCATCGTTTCAAAAGGCCAAATGGCCCAAAATGGGACCAATACCACAAAAG